>NZ_JBXAXX010000002.1:305711-362829 GCF_056781995.1 Dellaglioa sp. CoH-57-MRSF-18 | reverse complement strand
CGAACACAGAAGTTAAGCTTCTTAGCGCCAAGAGTAGTTGGGGGTCGCCCCCTGCGAGGGTAGGACGTTGCCATGCTTTTTTTATTATTTTATTCCGGCATAGCTCAGTTGGTAGAGCGCTTGACTGTTAATCAAGATGTCGCAGGTTCGAGTCCTACTGCCGGAGTTTTTATTTTGTAATGTGGAGAATTGTCTGAGTTGGTCTAAGGAGCATGATTGGAAATCATGTAAACGGGTTTCCTGTTTCAAGGGTTCGAATCCCTTATTCTCCGTTGCAAATTGACCCGTTGGTCAAGTGGTTAAGACACCGCCCTTTCACGGCGGTAACATGGGTTCAAATCCCGTACGGGTCATATAAAGTAAATAGTGTATGTTGGAGGTTTAGCTCAGTTGGGAGAGCGTCTGCCTTACAAGCAGAGGGTCACAGGTTCAAGCCCTGTAACCTCCATCGAAGGTCCTATGGTATAGGGGTTATTACGTCCGCCTGTCACGCGGAAGATCACCGGTTCAAATCCGGTTAGGACCGTTTAATGGCTCAGTAGCTCAGTTGGTAGAGCAATGGATTGAAGCTCCATGTGTCGGCAGTTCGATTCTGTCCTGCGCCATTTATTTATAATATTTTGCGGGTGTAGTTTAGTGGTAAAACCACAGCCTTCCAAGCTGTTGTCGCGAGTTCGATTCTCGTCACCCGCTTTTATGATTTTGGGCCTATAGCTCAGCTGGTTTAGAGCGCACGCCTGATAAGCGTGAGGTCGATGGTTCGAGTCCATTTAGGCCCATCAATAATTTATGGAGAAGTACTCAAGTGGCTGAAGAGGCGCCCCTGCTAAGGGTGTAGGTCGTGAAAATGGCGCGAGGGTTCGAATCCCTCCTTCTCCGTTTTTCGTGTTATGACCCGTTGGTCAAGTGGTTAAGACACCGCCCTTTCACGGCGGTAACATGGGTTCAAATCCCGTACGGGTCAGTTTAATATTATCGCGGGATGGAGCAGTCTGGTAGCTCGTCGGGCTCATAACCCGAAGGTCGTAGGTTCAAATCCTGCTCCCGCAATTGGTCCTATGGTATAGGGGTTATTACGTCCGCCTGTCACGCGGAAGATCACCGGTTCAAATCCGGTTAGGACCGTCACAGGTATTATTGGAACCTAAACTTTTATAGTTGAGGTTCTTTTTTTAATTTTATTTACTTTAAGGAGATAAAAATGACTGAAAAACATCTATTCACGTCAGAATCGGTATCAGAGGGTCATCCGGATAAGGTTGCAGATCAAATAAGTGATGCAATATTAGATGCACTTTTAGAAAAGGATCCTAATGCTAGGGTTGCTTGCGAAACAACTGTAACAACTGGTTTAGTTCTTGTAGTTGGTGAAATATCAACAAATGCCTACGTTGATATTCAGCAGGTAGTAAGACGAACTATTAAGGAAATTGGATATATTAATTCACAAGTTGGTTTTGATGGTGATAATTGTGCTGTTATGGTTGCTATAGATGAACAATCTCCTGATATTGCATTAGGTGTTGATACATCTTTAGAAACTAAAAACGGTGATTTAGATCCTTTAGATCAGATTGGTGCAGGTGATCAAGGATTAATGTTCGGATATGCGGTAGACGAAACACCGGAACTCATGCCATTACCGATTTCAATTAGTCACAAATTAATGCAACGTGTTGCAAGTTTACGAAAAAATAAGGAATTAGAATACTTAAGACCTGATGCTAAGGCACAGGTAACTGTTGAATATAATGATAAAGGTCAACCATTTAGAATTGACACTGTTGTTATTTCTACACAACATGATGAAAAAACGGAATTGAAACAAATTCAAGATGATATGATTGAAAAAGTAATTAAAGTTATTATTGACCCTGATTTGTTGGATTCAGATACAAAGTATTATATTAATCCAACCGGACGATTTGTTATCGGTGGTCCAAAGGGTGATGCTGGACTTACTGGAAGAAAAATAATTGTTGATACATATGGTGGATATGCACATCATGGTGGAGGTGCTTTCTCCGGTAAAGATGCAACAAAAGTTGATCGTTCAGCTAGTTATGCTGCTCGCTATATTGCAAAAAATATAGTTGCAGCTAAAATTGCATCACAGGTTGAGGTTCAACTTGCGTATGCAATTGGGGTTGCTCAACCTGTATCAATTAATATTAATACATTTGGTACATCTAAATATGACGAATTGGATTTAGTTCAAGCTGTTCGTAAAATTTTTGATTTACGGCCTGCAGGAATTATTGAAATGTTAGACTTACGTCGCCCAATATATAAACAGACAGCAGCATATGGTCATTTTGGTCGTACAGATATTGACTTACCTTGGGAAAAAACAGATAAGATTAAAAGTTTACTTAACGAATTAAATTAAAATAAAAAATGACTTTATTAAATATCATTTTAATAGAGTCATTTTTTATTTAGGAGGTACTTTATGAATTCAAAAACAAATGTAAAATTAGTTACAATTGCTATATTTGTAGCAACATTTTTAACAGCCGTTGAAGGAACAATTGTTTCAACAGCTATGCCAACTATTGTTGGTGAACTTCATGGTGTTTCATTAATGAATTGGGTTTTTTCAATATATTTATTAACTAATGCCATGATGACACCAATATACGGTAAGCTCGCAGATGTTTTAGGACGTAAACCAGTATTTATTTTTGGTCTTGTCATATTTTTGGTTGGTTCAACTCTCTGTGGATTTTCTAATAGTATGGCCACATTAATTATTTCGCGGGCTATTCAAGGTATCGGGGCGGGTGCTATAATGCCAGTGTCATTTACTATAATTGCTGATATTTATTCTGTGGACAAACGTGCTAAAATAATGGGATTAAACGGATCTGCTTGGGGTATAGCGTCAATAGTTGCACCATTGTTAGGTGGTTTCATTGTTGATCATCTTAATTGGCACTGGGTATTTTTCATTAATTTACCTATTGGGTTAGTGACGATAGCAATGATACAAATTTTTTTCAAAGAAAAGCGAAGAATTATGAGTTCAAAAATAGATTTTTTAGGCAGTATATTATTAATGCTTAGTATTTTATCTATTTTATATAGTTTTCAACGTTGGGGCGATGATGGTATAGACCTGATTGTTTTAATTTCTTTCTTTATATTTATTATGTCGCTTTTATTATTTATTCAATGGGAAAAAAGAGTTGAAGATCCAATTATTTCATTGAAACTTTTTAATAATAGAACATTTGTGATTCAAAATGTAGTAGCAGCATTAATATCTGGATTTTTAATTGGATTTGAAGTTTATATACCAACATGGACTCAAGGAATATTAGGATTAAAAGCATCAATGGCAGGATTTGCAGTAACACCCAGTTCCATCTTATGGATAGCTGGTTCCTTTTTTGCTGGAAGTATGATGGCAGCTTGGACACCAAAAAAAGTTTTATCGATTAGTCTATTTTTTATTTTAGTGGGTGCCATTGCACTAGGTACTTTGCCTATAAATACACCTTTTTATCTTTTCTTTATCATTTCGGCTGTACTAGGGATTGGATTTGGGATTACCATTACAACTACGACAGTTACTGCACAGAGTTTAGTACCACAGGCTGACGTAGGTGTGGCTACATCATTTAATACTTTAAGTCGTACATTAGGACAAACATTAATGATTTCAGTCTTTGGGATCATATTTAATACACAAATGCATAAGGAAATAGTAAAAACACCTGGAACAAAGGACAGCATGATGGATATTTTAATTAATCCGCAAACGGCTAACCAACTACCGCAACATTTAATACCAAAATTACGTGAAGTTTTGTATCAAGGTCTTCATGGGATATATATAGCAGGTATTTTTATTGTAATTCTTGCAATTATTATTAATTTATTCGATAAAAAGACTAAAGATTATTTGCAATAACAGGGTTCGTTTGCTACACTAAAAATAATATAAAACGATTAAGAGGAACTAGTAAAGTAACTAACTATTTCAGCGAGTATATGGGAGTGGAAATATACATAGTTGGTTATTTGAACTCATCCTTGAGTTTTCTCACTGAACGGTAGTAGGTGCGAACGTTATTTCACGTTATGAAAAAGAGTCAGTATTTTATACTGGAATAATAGGTGGTACCGCGGAAAATTCGTCCTATAGAAGTTTATCTTCTATAGGACTTTTTTGTATATATAATCAGAAAGGAAGTAATACACATGGCATATAACCATAAAGAAATCGAACAAAAATGGCAAGCATTTTGGGATGCAAATCAGACATTTAAAACGACTGAAGATCCTGAAAAGAAAAATTATTATGCATTAGATATGTTTCCGTATCCATCCGGGCAAGGACTTCATGTTGGACATCCAGAAGGTTTCACGGCTACAGATATTTTGGCTCGAATGAAGAGAATGCAAGGATTTAATGTCTTACATCCAATGGGATGGGATGCCTTTGGTCTTCCAGCTGAACAGTATGCACTTGATACTGGACATAGCCCTAAAGCATTTACTAAAACGAATACTGATAATTTTAGGCGTCAAATTAAATCCTTGGGACTTTCATATGATTGGAGTCGTGAGTTAAATACGACTGATCCTGATTATTATAAATGGACACAATGGATTTTTGAAAAATTATATGAAAAAGGTTTAGCGTATGAAGATGAAGTTGCCGTTAACTGGAGTCCTGATTTAGGAACTGTTGTTGCTAATGAAGAAGTTATTGATGGTAAAACAGAACGTGGCGGGTACCCAATTGTCAGAAAACCAATGCGCCAATGGGTCTTAAAAATTACTGCTTATGCTGATCGCTTACTTTCAGATTTAGACGATTTAGATTGGCCAGATAGCATCAAAGAGCAACAAAGAAATTGGATTGGAAAATCAACTGGTGCTAGCGTTAACTTTAAAGTCGATCAACATGATGATATAAAAATTGATGTCTTTACGACACGTCCTGAAACTATTTATGGTGTTTCTTATATTATTGTCGCACCAGAATTAGATATAATTGATAAAATTACTATTGATTCTCAAAAGGATGCTGTTAAGGCTTATCAAAAAGAAATAGAAGTTAAGTCAGATTTAGAGAGAACTGATTTAGCTAAAGATAAAACTGGGGTATTTACTGGTTCTTACGCAATAAATCCTGTAAATGGTAAAAAATTACCAATTTGGATTGCTGATTATGTTCTAGCATCGTATGGAACTGGTGCTGTTATGGCAGTACCTGCACATGATGAAAGAGATTTCGAATTTGCAACTAAATATGGATTGGATATTTTACCCGTTATAGAAGGACCTGAAATAACTGATGAAGCAAATACTGAACCTGGTAAATATATTAATTCTGGTTTTTTAAATGGCTTAGTGAAAGCTGATGCTATCGAAAAAGCTATTGCTTGGATGGAAGATAATAACATTGGTGAAAAGAAAACAAATTATAAATTACGTGATTGGTTATTTTCAAGACAACGATATTGGGGTGAACCAATTCCTATTATTCACTGGGAAGATGGCGAAACAACAACAGTCCCTGTAGATCAGTTACCACTTGAATTACCTGAAGCAACGGATATTAAACCCTCTGGAACAGGTGAGAGTCCATTAGCCAACTTAACTGACTGGATTAATGTTGTCGACGAAAATGGGCGTAAAGGTAAACGTGAAACGAATACGATGCCACAATGGGCTGGTAGTTCATGGTACTTTGTTCGTTTTATTGATCCACATAACCCTAATGAAATTGCTGACCATAAAAAGTTAGAAGAATGGTTACCTGTTGACGTTTATGTTGGGGGTGCAGAACATGCTGTGTTACATTTGCTATACGCAAGGTTCTGGCATAAATTCTTGTACGATATTGGCGTTGTACCTACTAAAGAGCCGTTCCAAAAGTTAGTTAATCAAGGGATGATTTTGGGCGATAATCATGAAAAAATGTCTAAGTCTAAAGGTAACGTGGTTAATCCAGATGATATCGTTGAACGTTTTGGTGCGGATACTTTGCGCCTTTATGAAATGTTTATGGGTCCATTAGATGCCTCAATTGCTTGGAGCGAAGATGGGTTAAATGGTTCGCATAAATTTATTGAACGTATTTGGCGTTTAATTATGGATGAAGATAATCAAATTAGCGCAGCTATTGTTGATAAAAATGATGGTGAACTTGATAAGATTTATAATCAAACAGTAAAAAAAGTAACTGAAGATTACGAAGCACTTCATTTTAATACAGCTATTTCACAATTGATGATTTTTGTTAATGAAGCTTTTAAAGTTAAATCGTTAGCTAAAGAACAAGTTGAAGGATTTATTCAATTGATTGCACCAATAGCGCCACACATGGCTGAAGAAGTTTGGTCGTTGTTAGGAAATAAGGAATCAATTAGTTATGCTGCATGGCCAATATTTGATGAAAGTAAACTTGTTGAAAATACAGTTGAAATTGTCTTACAAGTAAATGGTAAAGTGCGTCAACATAGCGTGGTTTCAAAAGATGCAACTAAAGATGAATTAGAAAAAATGGCTTTAAATGATGACAAAATTAAAGAAGAACTTGAAGGTAAAACAATTCGAAAAGTAATTGCTGTCCCTGGTAAGTTAGTTAATATTGTCGCAAATTAAAGCTTTAATTTAAGTAAACGGGGACTACAAAATTATCGATATTTTGTGGTTCCTATTTATTTTTGGTTAAAATTCAAAAAATAAATTGCAACTGAATTTTAAAAGCTATAAAATGGTAAGATTAAGTATGATCAGAAAGTAGGGTACAAAAGTAATGGATGAAGATATCGAAGTAGAGGGCCAAGCAGCTTCTGAACAAAATGACGCTAAACAAAAGATGTTGCAAGGATCAGCTTGGATGACTGCTGGTAGTATTTTTTCAAGAGTTTTAGGGGCAATTTATATTATTCCATGGAATATGTGGTTGGGACCAGATAGATTACAAGCTAATGCACTTTATAGTATGGGTTATAACGTTTACAGTTTCTTCTTAATGATTGCTGTTGCTGGTGTTCCTTCAGCCGTAGCTAAGCAGGTTGCGCATTACAATGCACAAAATGAATATGGTATTGGAAGACGCCTATTTAAATATGGGATGGCTTTAATGGCGATTATGGGTGTAGTCTGTGCAGTAATATTATGGATTATCGCACCATACATTACAAGTGGTGATAAGAATGTGATTCCAGTCTTTAGATCCTTATCTTGGGCATTATTGATTATTCCTATGATGAGTTTAATACGAGGCTTTTTTCAAGGCTATCAGGAAATGGCTCCGTCAGCAATTTCACAGTTCTTTGAACAAATTGCTCGAGTTATTTATATGCTTGCCGCAACTTTTATCATCATGAAAATTAGTCATGGTAGTTATATTACAGGTGTAACGCAGTCAACTTTTGCGGCTTTTATTGGGGCCTTAGGCGGAATGCTAGTTTTAGTATGGTATTTTTATCGTCGAAAACCAGAATTGGATCGATTAGTTGCCAATAGTGATAATAAGTTAACAATTTCTACCAAACAAATTATTAAAGAAGTTATCAGGGAATCTATTCCTTTTATTATTATTGGCGCTGCCATTACGATTTTTGGATTGATTGATCAGTATACCTTCTTTGGTATTATGAGCCATGTTACAAACTACTCACGAACGATTCAAAATGAACTGTGGGCATTATTTAGTTTTAATGCTAATAAATTAGTTATGATTATTATTTCTATTGCGTCTGCCATGTCTATTACAGCTATTCCGTTATTATCTGAGGCATATACAAGAAATGATAAAAAGGCTTTGAGTGAACAAACTTCTGACACCTTACAATTGTTCTTTTTCGTAATGTTACCTTGTGCCTTAGGGATGGCAGCTGTTGCTCACCCACTATATGTTGTTTTCTATGGGTATGATCCAGTTGGAATCTATGTTTTACAATTTTCAGCGTATGAATCAATCTTCTTAGGATTATTCACAGTTGTTTCTGCTATTTTACAAGGTGTTTATCAAAATAAAAAAGCAATTATATATTTTGTCGTTGGAGTGGTAGTTAAATTAATTGTTCAATATCCATTAGTAGCTTGGTTAGGTGCCTTTGGGCCATTAGCAGCTACAGGGATCGGGATGGGCGTAAGTTCATGGCTAATGATTCGCTCATTACACAAAATGTTCCATTTAAATGTAAAATTAATACAAACAAGATTAAATAAAATGATGCTTTATGCACTAATAACATTTTTTACCGCATTTATAGTAGTAAAAATTGCTTATCTATTTTTACCAATAGACAGCCGAATTAGTGCAATTATCACAATTATTGCTGCCGCTGGATTAGGTGGCTACATATATATTTACTTCAGTTTAAAAACAAGATTAGCCGACAAAATATTGGGCGAACGGGTTGCTGGATTACGCCGTAGATTGAGAATTAAGTGAGGTTTAATTTAAAATGAGAATTGATAAATTTTTGACGGAAACGCAATTTGGTACAAGAAGTGATGTTCGAAAAATTATTAAACAGAAGAAAGTGATTGTTGATGGCGAGTTAATCACTAGCATTAAACTTCAGGTTAGTCCATCAAAATCGGTTATTCAGGTAGATGGTGATGTAATTCACTATCAAAAATATTATTATTATCTTTTAAATAAACCAGCAGGTGTGTTAACGGCAACTAAAGATAGGAAACAAAAGACAGTGATGGATTTGTTCAATAGCGTCGATTATCGGGATGATTTATTTCCAGTTGGACGGTTGGATAAGGATACAACTGGACTATTGCTTATTACAAATGATGGACAATTAGGTCATCAGATGTTGTCACCAAAACATCATATCGATAAAGTGTACTTTGCTAAAGTTGATGGGCAAGTGACTACTGACGATGTGATTAAATTTGAAACCGGATTGCTATTAAAAGATGGGATGCAAACTAAACCTGCAAAATTAATTGTTGAATCTTATAATAGTGATTCAAATATCTCAGAAGTTTTAATTACGATTACTGAAGGTAAGTATCATCAAATCAAACGAATGTTTGGAGCTATCGGTATGAAAGTTATCAGACTTGAACGTAAAAAAATGGCTACTTTAGAGTTAGAACCAACGCTATCGTTAGGCCGCTATCGTGCTTTAACAGATGAAGAAATTGAATCAATCAAATAGAAAATTGTTGGCGTAACTAGCCAGCAATTTTTTATTATTTTATTTGTTTTTGATGTTCCTTTATTGAGTAGTAAGGTCTATCAATATATCTAACTGAATACGCTTTTAAATACCGATTATTAAAATTTTGTGATAAAATGGGCTTACTAATATTTTAGGAGGAATTCAAATGAGTATAGATTGGAAAGCAGAAGTTGAAAAGCGTCAAGACGCCTTATTAGAAGATTTATTTGCAATGTTAAAAATTGAAAGTGTTCGTGATGAATCAATTGCAACAACTGAAGCACCTTTAGGTCCAGGACCTAAAGCTGGGTTAGATAAATTCTTAGAAATTGGAACGCGTGATGGTTTTGAAACATTAAACCTTGATGGTTTAGCCGGACATATCGAATTTGGTGAGGGGGATGAAACGTTAGGTATTTTAGCTCACGTTGACGTTATGCCTGCTGGTAACGGTTGGGATACTGATCCATTCACACCAGTCGTGAAAGATGGTCGAATTTATGCTCGCGGTGCCTCAGATGATAAAGGACCAGGAATGGCTGCATATTATGGTTTAAAAATCATTCAAGAATTAGGATTACCAGTTTCTAAAAAAGTTCGATTTATTATTGGAACGGATGAAGAAAGTGGTTGGAGAGGAATGACTCATTACCTTGAAAATATGCCTGAACCTGATTTTGGATTTTCACCAGATGCATTTTTCCCAATCATTAATGGTGAAAAGGGAAATATTACTTACTTCTTAAACTTTAAAGGATCAAATGGAGATAAGGATCAATTGCTTGAATTTGATGCTGGCCTCCGTGAAAATATGGTTCCTCGCGATGCTAAAGCTGTTATTAAAACAGAAGACGGCGCTGAGATGGAAGAAGTATTTAACGATTTTATTGCTGCTAATATTGTTACAGGTAAAATGGAACGCAATAATGATATTGTGACTATCTCGATGGTAGGAAAAGCAGCCCATGCACAAGAACCTAAAAATGGAGAAAATGCCGGAACTTTCTTGGCATTATTCTTGAACCAATTTAATTTTGGTGGGGATGCTGCTAACTATCTTCGTTTGGCTGCTGATTACTTACACAGAGATTCACGTATGAACAACTTTAGTATTGCCTTCACTGATGATATCATGGGCGATTTAACGATGAATTCTGGAATTTTCACATTTAAAGCTGATAAAGGTGGACAAATTGCCTTGAATTTCCGCTTCCCTAAAGGTATGACGGAAGTAGATATTAAACGTGGTCTTGAAAATGTAACAAATGAAATGAATGTTGTAATTGAAGCAGGTAGGTTACAAGGACCTCATTACGTTTCACCAGAAGATCCTTTGGTTAAAACATTATTAGGTGTTTATACGAAACAAACTGGCGAAAAAGCTGAAGGTTTAGTCGTTGGTGGTGGGACGTATGGTCGTCTCCTAAAACGTGGTGTTGCTTTTGGTGCAATGTTCCCAGGTGTACCTGATACAATGCATCAGGCCAATGAATTTATTCCTTTAGATGACGTGCTGAAAGCTGCTGCCATATATGCTGAAGGAATATACGAATTGATCAAGTAAATAATTAATTTTATATACTTGTATGATACTAATATACATTTAGGATGGCTTTTTTTAAAAGATTTATCATCTTTAAAGTATCGTTAATATGTAATCATTTGTAAAAAATAATGTAACCTATACCCCTAATGTTGAAAAACGTTAGGGGTATTTTTATGATTAAATTTCCACTTTAATACAAAATTTAAACCGTTTAAACATAGTTAATGGGAACTAAATTGAAGACGTAAGTTAGTAAACAGTATGGTATCAGTAGAAGCGTATTTTCAGTCTTCGTCACAATATTTGAATTAAAACTTCAAAATATTATGTAAGCGATTAACATGGTGTTATAATAATTCTGGTTCAAAGTTTGTTTTTAGTTTACTATGTATCAGATTATATTCAATTTGTTCGTGGATAGAATGAAAAATAGTCACTTTTATGAGGTGGTCAAATGAAGTTAGTAGTAGATAATGTATCAAGAGGAAGTATTCTAAAAGACGTTTCTTTTTATCTCAATCAAGGAGATAAAATTGCTCTCGTTGGTTTAAATGGATCAGGAAAAACAACCATTCTGAATATTATGATGGAGTTATTAATGCCATCAACGGGGAAAATAATTAAAACTAATGTTAAATTAGCGACTGTTTTTCAAAACAATGTTCTTGATGATGATTTGACCGTTATTCAAAACTTACGTTTCAGAATTAAAAATAAAGAAAAAATAAAAAGTATTCAGGAAAAAATGAAAAACTTGAACATCAATGAGTCCTTAAAGTATTCTAGCTTATCTGGTGGGCAGAAACGTATTGTTAATTATTTAAGAGCGATTGCTGTAGAGCCGAATTGCTTACTATTAGATGAAATGTCAGCTGGAATTGATGTTGATATACGTCAATTAATTTGGAATGATCTTGATGAGTATTTAAAAGAGAATAATTGTGGTGTGTTATTTACTACTCATCTATTAAGCGAATTAGAAAATGCCAATAAAATTATTTTCGTATCAAATGGAACTGTTAAATATTTTGGAGAAATGGTTACATTTATGAATAAAATTTCAAAAGTTAAATTAATTTTGAATAAAACTGAAGATGATAGGTATTTTAATACGTCTGCAGAAGCAGTGAGATTTATTGAAGATAATCATTTGATAAATGAAAACTTTGAAATAAGAAAGGCAACCTATACTGACTTATTTAAAAATATGGAGGAAGGAATTTAAGGATGAATAAACAGTTTATTCAAAGAAACATTCTAATTTTCATAAAAGATAAAGTTGGTATCTTTTTTTCATTTTTAGGTATGGTTATAAGTCTTGTAATTTATATATTTTTTCTTCGCTCTAATTTAGTCGATTCTTTGGCTGGAATTAATCATAGTGAACAGTTTATTGATACATGGATGATTTCTGGGTTGATTTCTATTGTCTCAATGACTAGTACACTAATCGCATTTGGTCAAAAACTGGAAGATAAAAAGAATAAGAGATTAGATGATTTTATTGTTAACAGTCAAATAAAAAGTAGTACAATTAATCAATTGTATACTTTGACGTCAGTCATGGAAGGTATTGTGTCGACATTTATTTTCTCATTAATATGTTATGCGTATCTATCTCTAACTTATCATTATAATGCTTATAATGTAACATTTTTTGTAGTATTTCTATTTAATGTTTTACTAATTGTATTTTCAAGTTTACTGTTTTCATTGGTGACAGATTTTTTAAATACTACGTCTAGTTTTTCATCATTGTCAGCAATTGTTGGTACTATGTCCGGTTTTCTTTCAGGAACTTATATTGTTTATGGGGATCTTCCAGCTTTTATGCAGCATACTTTAAAATTGTGGCCTGGTTATCAAATCGCAGCTATTGCACGCTATGAAAGTATTAAAAATATCAGGATAGGAAATAACTCTATTTTGTTCTCGTCACTAGGAATTAGTTCTGATTTTTTGCAAGCTATACTTATAACGATTATATTTGGAATACTACTAATAATTATTTCAATATTTACAAATGTTTATCATAAAGATTGATTTTAATTTGAAAAAAAGAACCTTATGTTACCTATATGTTAATATCAGTTCTGCTAATTTCAAAGAGTTGATTATAAAGAAAATTAATAAATAGAGGATGAAAACAAATCAAAAAGAGATACTCGAGGGTGGCGATTAAAATATTCGTTCAATGCAACGAAATTTAAATAAAAATTATACAGCTTATTTTGGTATTCTACCTAGCGATGGTATTTATGGAACGAGAAACATATGTTTACACGCTAAAAGAAACAAAATAAATAATTTCTATGTTTCAAATATGTCAACGGGATGGAGTGGAAACTTAGGGTTCCCAATGCCTGAGGGTTGGGACTTTGATCAATTTACTGAATATACGCATGGTGGAGTTGATATTGATCAAGTCTCTTCATCAGGTAAGGATTTAGGCTGTAAGAATTTTGATGTATCGGAGGATATATCTGTAAATAAGGTGACACATCGATTTATTAAATCAGTGCAAATGTTAAATTCTTTTAAAGATATAACATTTGAAATGGGAAAAACATATGGTCCTACGGTTCTTCCAGGGATAGATGCATGGCTTACAGTTAAAGATAGTTGGAGTGTAGAGACAGGAAATTCATCTTCTCCATTTACCATTCACAATGGTAAATGGAGAGTTCTTTTCAAAATGATATAGCTGATATAATGAAGATTAAATATGGTGTTATTAATTATTTAGATACCATGGGAATAGTTAATCGTATTGCGGGTAATCTCCAAAACGGGATGTTAATAATGGGAGTTGCAACAAGGGCAGAAGAACCTTGGCAAATTGGTATGAAGATAACGTATAATGAATCATATACAGAGGGTGATGAAAGTAATAAAATATCAGATACGATTGAAATTTATTATAAGCAACCAGTGGTTAGTCCCATATATCCCGAAGTTTCGTATAATTATGTTTATGATATAGTTAGTGGATTGGAAATTGTCGGAGCATGGATTGTTATTGGTCAGCGGTTATCATGGCTGTAGCGTTTGTTGCTTCTATACCAGAATTATTAGTAGCAGCTCCAGCAGTTGCTGCTTTTGGACTTTTGGTTGATACATTGCCACAAGAATAAAGAATATAGGAGATAATATAGATGGCAATTCCAGCAATGCTAACGGTGTTATTATTTGTGTTTATGATGAATTTATATCTTACTCTTTCTATAGTAAGGATAAAAAAGTCAATAAATAATGGTAATAAAAAGATTGAGAAAGAAAAAGATAGATTAAAAGAATTTAGAGGAGATAAATAATGAGCGAGCCTAATTTATTTATTATTTTATTTGTATTATTTTTAATCTTTATCGTACAATTTGTATATTTTTTAAATATTAAAAATAAATTGCTTGAATTATCGTATGAAATAACTAAAATTAGGGAAGAATTACTAAACATAACAATTGTTAAAGTTTTGAATTTAGAAAAAAAATTAAAAGATAAAGAATAAATGTATGATAAAAAACAAGGTATTCAGATATATTTCTGATCCCCTTGTTTTTTATCTAAAGTAGGTAGACAACAAACTGAATAGTTTAGTGTCTATACTGAGTATGTAGTATAATTACTACGATAAGTTAGTCTTAAAACTTAGACATTAAACAACTACATAAATAAAGCGTAGATATGAATGTGTATCAACGTTATTTAATATATTTTTGAAGGAAAGATAGAAACTGGAATGAGAAAAGCATTAGTTAAACATTTACATTTTAATGATACAGTTGCTTATTGGACAGCACATACGATTGTTTTTATTTACCTGTAAGGAGATGAACTAATGCAAATACAACCTATTTTTTGGGCAATTATCGCGATATTAATAACAGTTTTCTTTCCTTCACGCCAATGGTTAGAACGACATCATTTAGATTATTTTATTCTTGTTACGTACGTAATAATATTAATAGTAATGGTTGTAGCCATACCTTATAGAAAAAGTACTGGCTTGAATGAGATTTATATTGTGAGTGCTTTTATCATCTATGAACTAGGCTATTTATTTATATATAAAAGATTAAAAAAATAAATTAACGTGAGAAAAAATTGTAGAAGAACATTTCTACAATTTTTTATTTGATTAGATAATTTAAAAAGCAAACTCTTTAATAATTAAGGAGTTTGCTTTTTTGTTAAACAGAGTGTATTAAATCAGGTATTGATCTACCATATTTTATTAGCTTGGTATAAATATCAGGGTCTGTATGAGGTAGGTCTTTCCTGTCTGTATATATATAATTACCGAACGGGTCTGTATAGACGATACAATATACACAGTGCCTAGACATGCCCATATCAGGTAACGGATAGCTCATCGTTATTGGTTCACTTGCTAAGGCGAGAATCCTAGGGGTACCAAAATCATTGTGGTTTTTAAAAAACTGCTTAAAATCAGGTAACACGACAGAACTTTCATTCATAGTAGGAATGATGATAACATCATGAATAACATAATTTGAATAGTTTGTAATGGTTACCTGAGGTATCCCTGTTTCAGTAGAGTAAGAACTAGCAGATGCCGTAATACGCGATGATATTTGAATAATATTTTTTTGCCTTTCATATTGTTCTTGACGCTTACTTATTTTATTGCTGTTGTGAGAAAGAAATAGCACTAAATATTGCGGCGGAGGCAGCAAAAATGGCTGGTAAAGTCGCAACGAAAGATTGTAAATAAGTCATAGTATTTTTTCTCCTTTTTAAATAGTATATGAAACATATTCATTTTATTAATTAAAAAATCCAACTCGTAAATAAATACGAATTGGATCAATATATACGGTAAATTAGATGTTAACCACACAAAAACCACATAAAAGTTGGTTAAACGATGGTATATCAATGATAACAATGCGCCTGACAGGAATCGAACCTGCACTTGGAAACCCAAACAGCGATCTGAACGCTGCGCGTCTGCCAGTTCCGCCACAAGCGCAAAATAAATTACTTTGAAAACTCAATAACAGTACCGTAGCCATGTAAAACTAAGAATCTTGGGGCAATCGTTACACGAACAGTTTGTGGTTCGAAATGAACGTTAATAATCCCGTCGCCACCTTTATTAATTGCGCGTTCTGCTAGTTCTGCTTGGACACGATCATATAAGGTATCAAAATCATCTACACGATCAATTTCATCGGCTTCTAGTACAATCTTGGCTGTCGCATTAACGATGCCTTTAATAGCATAAGAACGGTTAACATCTCCGGTTGTTAAGAACATATAAATCACTCCTTGAGTAATAGTTTAAGATAAAAATGCTAGATTGACAAGGATTAAAAAAACTAGCCTCAAGAGTTAGTCTCAACTAGGCTAGTTTTGTAGGTTACATGAAGATACGGTAGTTACGTTTATTAATTGAAATTAATTCTTTAGCCTTACTCTTTGAACTGAATTTAAGTAAATTTTTGATTAAACGTTCTAATTTTTCGTCATCTTTAGAAACTTTTTCAAAAATATCATTGTCAATCTTTATTGTTAGATCTTCCTTTTTGCTTGGAACCTTAAATGTTTTAGAAGTTTCATCGCTTGTGATGAAGTTTTTCTCAAGATCTGCTAATAAATTTTTGCTCATATGTTTTCTTCCTCCAGTTTCTTACTATATTAATCATAACACCTAGATGACTAAAATCATAGGAAATGAAAAAAGATAAAAATGTTATTAAGAGAATTAGATAATAATTTTGCTTTATAAATCTAATTTTGAAAGTATTGCAGGGATGTCGACTCCATCAGGGCTTTTTAAGATTAGCGATTGTTTATCAGTGAAATTAAATTTTTCCAATAATTTTTGATTTACTTCTTCTTGTTCGTATTTCAGCGTTTGTACATTGGTAAACTGTTCAGATTTAAAAGATTTAAGCAGGGCTTTTAATAAATGTGTCGCGATACCTTGTTGTTCTTCGTTTTTCGAAACTAATAATAGACCAATCCAAACGGATTGAACTTCAGGATAATCTGTTAAAAAATCAATCATAGCTACTAATTTATCTGCTTTGAAGAAGCCCAGTGTCCATTTTTGATCACTTTTAACTGACAACGGGATCGAAGTTAAATCAGATTTTATTTCTTCAATGGCTAAATCTTGTTTACCTTGGAGTTTTAGGTAAGTAGATTGACTTTTTTCTAATTCTAACATTTGAGTTAGATCTTTTTCGGTTAACTCTCGAACCACGTAGGGGGCACTAAAAATAGAAATCCTTTTTAATAACATACTGAAAACCTTCTTTATTTCAAATTTTGTAGGTAAAACGCTAACATCTAATACAATTTTAATGATATACTGTAACTACAAATAAAAGATATGGGGTGGCAAATATGGAACAAGAATATAAAAATATTTTAGTCCCAGTTGATGGATCAGATTCAGCTGAAAAAGCATTAAAGCGTGCAGTAGAAAGTGCTAAAGCAAACCATGCACATTTAGATATTTTAAACGTAATTGATACGCGTCAATTTTCTGTAAGTTTTTCAGGAATGATGGATGGGGGCGGTTCAATCGTCTATCAGACTTTTGAAGATACAGAAGCATATATGAATGAATTAAAAGAAGATATTGTAAAAAATGGGTTTACAGATGTTGATATTCATATTCGTTTTGGTAGTCCTAAAACAGTAATTGCCAAAGATTTTATTGAAGATCATCATTCAGATTTAATTATCATGGGTCAATCTGGCTTGAAGGCAGTGGAAAGAATGTTAATGGGTGCAGTTACAAATTACGTTACTCGTTTAGCACCTTGTGATGTCTTAGTTGTTAAATAATAAAGAGGGTTGCGTAATTTAGCAACTCTTTTATTATTTATAGGACTAACTCAGTATAAAGTAAAAATGAATTAAAAAATAGTCATATTAGATTAAAAGAGAGAAGGGGTACTGGTGGAAATAGGTTTATATTTAGTTATGGCAATTTTGATTATTTATAATGTTAAGTTGTCTCTACAATTAACTAAAGTGCGTCAAGCTAATGTTAGAACTGTGGACTCACTAGGTCCTGAAGAGACTAAAATATTAGCAGACTACGCAATTGAGAAACGAAAATGGCAAGTCCTTGGCAATGGAATGTTCTTTTTAGCTCTCGTTTGCGCTTTTATTGGAACAACAATAGAAACGAGTTATTTTGTAACACTTTATGTTGTAACAATGATTGCTGTGAATCGTTCAAGAATAAGAGTCAATAAGCTGTTATTATTAGATAATTAATGTTGCATTAAAAGTCTATATCTTAAATTAAAGAATTCACAAAAGTTAGGTATAAGTAACCTAATTTTTGAGGAACTTAATATTTGGGAAAGGCTTATTTTTTTTAAATGAATAAATGTTGTGACATGTTAGCTGATCTTAGAGAGAATTTCGTATGTGTAGTGGTGCCATCCAGATGACTAACTTTATAAAAAGTAGTTTAGCATGGTAAAACAGATTTTTTAAATTAATGGTTAATAAATAGTAAAGATTCTTACTGAGCATCAATGTTTTTAAGTAACTATGATATTCTAAAATTAAGCGAAATTCCTGGAGGGTTATTGTGAAACGATTTAAATATTATTCAATTTCCTTGTTAAAGGGATTAGCGTCTTTAATTATTCTTTTAGCAATTGGAAATTTGATAGGTCCATCTAATTGGCGGTTATTAATTAATTATTATTTAATTTTGAATTTTTTAACTTTTTATCCATATAATCTCGAGTTAAATGGATTAAATAAAAAATTAGTGCAAAAAGTTAAAATTGACGAGGTAGAGGAACCACACTCTAGACAAGAAATGAATACACGTAAAGTATCAACTGAAAATTTAACGCGCTTATTAATTTATGTCATGCAATTTGCAGGGTTAATCCTAATTGCTCCTGGTCAATTCATGTATTACTATTTAATCAAAAATTGAATTTTAATGATATCTCCACTGTTGATTAGATGACAGTGGGGATATTTTTTTAGAAAATTATTTGACAAAAGAATCAAAAACACATATAGTCATAATATCGTTAATGAGGTTAACGGAACGAATAATCGTTAATGCCATTAACTAAAAAGAGAGGGTGGATAATTTTGTTCAAAGAATTTATGTCAAAGAATAAGAGGTCAGTTGCGTATATCGCAATTGCATGTTTAATTCCAAGTTTAATTGCATATGGAACCTATAAGTTAGTTTCAAGTAAGCAACAAATGGACACAGGAAATTTAAAAGTAGCTATTATAAATAACGATGAAGAAGCATCATTTAATGGAAAATCAATTGACGTTGGTAAGGAAGTTACTAAAATTCTTAAAACCAATAAACAAGCCAAATGGGAGTTTGTTAGCGCAGAAACTGCGAAAAAACATTTAGATTCAGGCGATTATACAATGTCAGTTACATTGCCAAGTAATTTTTCAAAAAACGCAACAACTGCACTTGATGAAACGCCAAAAGTGAGTTTGTTAAAAACAAAACAATCAGATACAAATAACTATGTTTCGCAATTGATTACAAAACAGGTTGCAGAACAATTGAAATCACAAGTTTTAACTAATATCCAAAAAGCGTATGATTCTGCATTACTTGGTTCCGTTAAACAATTAGGTTCAGGTGTTAAAGAAGCCTCAACTGGTGTAAAAACGTTAAATAAAGGAACCGTTAAATTAAAAAATGGTAGTAAAGAAGTTACTAGAAATTTAAATACATTGGCAACAAGTATGGTGACCTTTGATAAAGGTAATCAGACATTAAAAACAGGATTAAATACTTATACAACTGGGGTTGATACTTTAGCTGATGGTGTAAATACCTATACAACTGGTGTAGGTACACTGGTGAATGGTAATAATCAATTAGCCTCAGGAATTAATACACTTGTTGCTAGTGCACCAACCTTATCAAATGGTGTGACTCAATATGTTGATGGGAATAAAACATTAGATGCGGGACTTTCTACGTTGCAAACTGGCGGATCTACATTAGCAGCTGGTGTAGGCACGTTAGCAACTGGTGCAACTACATTAAATTCGAACTCGAATGATTTAAATAATGGTGCGAAAACATTAGCTGCAAGTATGTCAGGTAGCCAATCGTTACCGATGGCGGTAGCAGGTTTAACAGCATATTCAACTGGTATTAAAACTGGTGTAACTCAAATTCAAACAAGATTAAAATCTCGTAGCGAAATTATTAATCATATTCCTGAAATAATTCAACAAATTAAAGATACAAAGCAAGGATCAAAAGAATTAAAAGCTGAACTTGAAGAAATTTCAGGATCAATTGAAACATTACAAGCATTACCTGGATTAGTAACAAAATTGATGGCGGCAGGGGATAAATTAACAACTGTTCAAACTCAAATGAATGCAATTAATTCAGATACAACACAAAAGATGTTTAGTTTGACATTAGCTAAAGGTCAGGCATCGACTTCTAACAAGAAGGTTCGTACGATGATTAATGACTCAACAACAATGAGCCAAAAAGAAAAAGACACTGTTTTACAACAAATCACAAAAACAGATACAGCAATAACAACTGTTGGTACAAATATAACTGGGGTAAGTAAAAATTTAACAGATACAAAAGCGATGTTAGAGGCAGTGATGAGTGATGTAGGTGGCTTAATGGCTGAATTTAAATCAACAATGGGTGATGTAGATCTTAAAGCCATGTTGGAAAAATTTGCTAAAATTTCGACACAAGCAACTGCATTATTGAGTAATACTGATACCTTGACGAGCGATTCAATGATTGGTCTTTTAGGTGATACAAAAGACTTGAGTGATCAAATTGATTCATTAGTGATAGCATCAAATGCTAATGCACAAGTTGCTGGTAAATTAAATGCTAGTGTTAATGGTGCTGGTGTTGATGTTACAAGTGAAAAAACAATTAATGCAACAATTAAGAATTCAATCATGACAGGTAGTATTAACAAATTGTCAGCTGGTATCTTAGGATATACAGCAGGAACAGGACAAGTAACTGATGGTATTAATCAATTAAATAGTAATGTACCAACTTTAATAACAGGTGTTACTGCTTTAAGAGCAGGATCGCAAAAACTTGTTACAGCAGGTGGACAACTTGAGGCAGGAACACAAACGTTAGTTTCAGGTGGTACACAATTGAAAGCAGGATCTGATAAGCTTGTTAGTGGTGGTACACAATTGACAACTGCTAGTACACAATTGACAGATGGAAGTTCGAAATTAAAAGCGGCAAGTACACAATTAACAGATGGTGATACACAATTGGCAGCTGCTAGTCCTCAATTAGTTGATGGCTCACAAAAATTAGCTGATGGGTCTAAACAAGTAACATCAGGATTGGATACAGCTAATGATGGTGTAACATTATTAAATACTAAATTAGCAGCAGGAGCATCACAGGTTGGTAATATCAATTCATCTCCAAAAAATGTGGCTCAATTCGTTGAACCTGTTAAAACAGAAACTGAAAGTGACAATCTCGCTAAAACTTTGAAAAATACATTTGCCCCATTAGTGATTGTTTTATCATTATTTGTCGGTGCAATTGTAACTCAATTAATTTTATTCAGATACCGTAAGAAGAATGAATTATCACAAAACTGGTTACAGAACCTTTTCCTAATGTTATTTATTTCTGTTATTCAAACAGCAGGAGTTCTCTTATTAACATTATTCTTTAGTGTAACAATTGAACATCCAATTAGTTTCGTAATCTTTACGTTCTTATCGGGAATAATCTTTACTCTTTTATGTGTGGTAATTGACGAACTCCTTGGAACAATGGGTATTCTCTTATCTTTAGCATTACTACTCGTACAATTAGTGATTACAGGACAAGTTATTCCAAATACGATGTTATCAAATGCTTATCAAGTATTTGCAGAGTTCTTACCTGTTACACATGTATTAAATGGCTTCACATATGCAATTAATAGCCAAGGTTCTGGTATGATTGGTTCAGTGCTTGCATTACTTGTTACAGCCGTAGTACTGGGTGTGGTTTGGACGTTTGTAAATCGTAAACAATTAACGGTATCAACTGAAAAAGAAAAATAGAGATACAGTTGATTAGATATAGTAATTAACCGCGTTTTATGCTAAATTTAACTGTAGGTAGAACATGCAGAGGAGAATTAGCAATGACAACAACTAAGTTAATGGATGACTATATTAGTATGTATTTAGGAACTTTTAAGAATGTGGAAGGATTCATTTCACAACCTACTAGTGAGTTTAATTTATCTTTTGAACAATTCTTGATTTTAAAAGATATCCATAGCACTGAAGATATAAGCATGGTTGATATCGCTAAAAAAAGAAATGTTTCAAGGAGTGCAATTGCACGCCAATTAAACGTACTAAAACAATTAAGATACATCTATCAAGAACAAGACACAGTTGATAGAAGAAGAATAAACCTACGCTTGTCTGATCAGGGTGCAAAAGTAGAACGAGTTGTGACTGAGTCAATTAAGAAACGGTTTGATACTTGGGTAAATGTTTTAGGTGAAGATAAGGCAGTTCTACTGCTTAGTTTAATGAAAGAATTCGGGCAAAAAATAATGGTAGACAGAAAATAAAATTCTGTGTACCATTTTTTGCTTGAAAGTGTTGTATGCGTTTTCTATAAGTAGTATATTAGTTTAATATACTACTTAAAAAAATAATTGTTTTTTAAGGATTAAATTAATACCAAATGAAATCATTATTGGAGGAAGAATATGACAAAAATTATTGCAATTAACGCAGGTAGTTCAAGTTTAAAATTCCAATTATTTAGCATGCCAGAGGAAACTGTTATTGCTAAAGGATTGATTGAAAGAATTGGACTTAAAGACTCAATTTTAACGATTAAATATGGTAACGGAAAAAAATATGAAGATGTATTAGATATCGACAATCATTCAGTAGGTGTACAGTTATTACTTAAATTATTGCTTCAATTGGATATTATTGCTGATTTTAATGAAATTTCCGGTGTTGGACATCGCGTTGTTGCTGGTGGTGAATATTTCAAAAAATCAACATTAGTAAATGCCGATACAATTGCAAAAATTAATGAATTATCTGAATTAGCACCATTACATAATCCAGCTAATCTTTTAGGTATCCAGGCATTTGAAGAAATCTTACCAGATGCAGTAAGTGTCGCTGTATTTGATACAGCCTTCCATCAGACGATGCCAGAAGAAAGTTACATGTACAGTGTACCTTATGAATGGTATGAAAAATATGCCGCAAGACGTTATGGTGCTCATGGGACAAGCGTTCGTTATGTCGTCTCAGAAGCCGAAAAACTAATTGATAAAGACCCTAAAGAGTTAAAATTAATTACATTACATTTAGGTGCAGGAGCATCAATTACAGCTACAGTTGGTGGTAAATCAATTGATACATCAATGGGCTTTACACCACTTGCTGGAATTACCATGGCAACACGTTCAGGTGATGTAGATGTATCGTTAGTTGCTTACATGATGAGACAATTAAAAATTACTGATATAGATGAAATGATTAATATTTTGAATCGTGAATCTGGGCTAGTTGGTATTTCAGGGATTTCTCCTGATATGCGTGATGTTAAAGCTCAATTAGGAAAAAATCCTCGTGCTGATTTAGCTGTTAAAATCTATGTTCAAAATATTATTAAATATATTGGTCAATACATTGCAGAAATGCAAGGGGTTGATGGTATTATTTTCACTGCTGGTCTTGGTGAGAATGATCGGATTGTACGTCGTCGCGTTATTGAACATTTAGCATATTTAGGTGTTGGCTTTGATGCTGAAAATAACGAAAAAATGGGTGAACAGGTTATGCTTAGCACGCCAGAGTCTGCCGTTAAGATTTTTGCGATACCTACTGATGAAGAATTAGTTATTGCACGCGATGTTCAATCATTAATGTAAAAATAACCATTTAAAATAGTAGCTTAAAATAAGAGGGATATCACATTGTGATGTCTTTTTTATTTTGTAACATAACGGTAATATTTAAAGGGTTAACAAGTTATTAAAAAAGTGTTAAATTAGACATTATAAATTATTATTACTGACAACAAGTTGTTGTCATCATTCGGAGGCGTAACTTAATGAGTAGGTGTAAACTTGATATTATGAGTGAGTATCAAGCAGCGATGCAAAAACTTGCTGATCTTAGAAGTAACATTGGAAACAGACAACAATCATCAATTCGAGATAGCTTTTTCCAAGAGGAAAAATCGCTTGAAAGAGAATGTTCTGAACTGAATATTCTATTAGAAGCTATCGATGTTGCGGAAGATTAATCCTACTTTTTGAGAAATAAAAGTAGTAAAAAACGATTAAATTCATAATTGAATTTAATCGTTTTTTTTGTTCCTATTTAAATTAATTAGTTTGTAGATTCCGAAGAACGAAACGATTAATAAGATGATACCAACTACTGTAGCAAAAATATCAACTGTTGCTGCAACTTCCGCCCAAGCATTCCCAGCAAATGCCCCAAGATAAATGAGGACAGTATTCCAAATTAATGTTCCAAAAAAGGTTAATGGAATAAAAAAACGTAATTTACATTTCGTAATTCCAGCGGGAATAGAAATTAAACTTCGAACAATGGGAACAAAACGGCCTATGAAAATAGCACGATTTTCATATTTTACAAAAAATTCAGTCGCTTTTTCAATATGGATAGGTTTTAGACCAAGCCAAGAACCATACTTACTGGCGAAAAATTGATTTAAACGTTCTGTACTTAAAAAGCGACCGATCGAATATAAGATTAAAGCCCCGATAGTCGCCCCAATAGTGGCAGAAATAATTAAACCAATTGGTGTAAGAGAACTTGAGAGCGTCATAAAACCTGCAAATGTTAAAATGATTTCAGAAGGAATTGGTGGGAAAATGTTTTCAATGGTGATCAGTAACGCAACACCTAGATAGCCATGTTGGCCGATTAAGTCAATTATGGTTTCTTGCATTTAGGCACCCCTTTTATTTAATAATTAAAGCATATCATGAGCCAAAGAAATAAAGTAATGAAAAAGGATTAGCTTAATAAAAATTAAATAATTTTCGTATTCAGAGTTAAATTTGGTACAATTGAAGAAAGAATAAGACGATTTAAGGTGGTAAAAATGAAAATTGAAGAATTACACAAGGTAGAATTAGATTTAATCCGGGAAGTCGTTGAAATTTGTCAAAAAAATAATATAAAGTATTTTATGATTGGTGGCAGTTTATTAGGTGCGGTCAGACATCAAGGGTTTATTCCATGGGATGATGATGTCGATATTGGAATGGTAAGGGATGACTACGATCGATTCTTACAAATCGCTCCCCAAGAGATTAGCCAGCCTTATTATTTTCTACAAACTGATCAAAGTGATCCAAACTATGCATTTGGATATGCAAAACTACTTGATGAATCTATTCATGTTGAAGAGAAAAGAAATATTAATGACGCTAGAAAAGGTGTTTTTGTAGATATTTTTCCTTTTGATAAAGTCCCAACAGGTGATGTCGAACGATCTATTCAACAATCAAAATATCGATATCTTAACGCGAAAATTCTTTTATTGAGCAATTATCGTTTAATGGATACTGAAATTAACGCAAAGATTAGAAAATTACAACCTGATCAAAGTCGTAAAACCAAAGAGTATAAAGAAAAAAGAGACGAACTAGTAAGAACCTATAATCAAGATGACACCATTTCAGAATATAAAAATTTAGCTTCACAATACTCATATGAAAAAGAATTACTATCAGAAAAGGAATTAGCAGCCGTGATTCAAGTTCCTTTTGAGAACCTTACGGTAACTATTTTAAGGGCATATGATGCAATTTTAAGCCGTTTATATGGTGATTATTTACAATTACCGCCTGAAAGTAAACAGATTGAAAAGCATATTGAAAAAGTGACTATTTTAGATCGAAATGATTTTACTTTTGATAATGAAATTGATTGATTTTATGACGTAAATGAGATACGTTTAAAGATGACAAATGGAGGTGCTTTCATATGGATAGAAAATCAATTATTGACGAGCGGTTGCTTAACCGGGAATTTACAATTGACAGTAAAAATATTCATGGCACGGTCGAGTTTTTTGGTATCTACTATCATTATTTTAGTGATGAAACATTAGTAAGTGGAGATGTTGTTCGAATCATTAAAACACATGTTGAAGGGTTAGACGTTAAAAAAATATAAAGGTGGTTAAATTATTATGTTGGGACTTTTAGTCGTTATTATTATTGTTATATTATTGGTCATGATTTTACCAGCAACTATCCGAATTATTAGACAACCGCATCAAGGTGTTGTTATAACTTTAGGAAAATATGAAACAACATTAGCTCCAGGCTTACATTTTATTAAACCATTTATTTCTTCAGTAATTCGTGTTAGTACGGCACAACAACCTTTAGATCTTGATAAACAAGTTGTGATTACAAAAGATAATGCTGAAATTGAAGTTAAAATTTCATTGAAGTATCACGTTACTGACATCCAAGATTTTGTGTTTAAAAATGAAGACTCTGTTCGTAGTATGAT
This sequence comes from Dellaglioa sp. CoH-57-MRSF-18, assembly GCF_056781995.1. The sequence continues at coordinate 336,573 of NZ_JBXAXX010000002.1, read as the reverse complement.
TCAAGATACACGTGCCTCTTTGCGTGGCATCATTGGTAATAAAATGTTAGATGAAGTTTTGAATGGAACGCAAGAAATTAATCGCGGTTTGTTTGGCGAAATTTCTAATGTGACAGCTGGTTATGGATTAAATGTTGATCGAATTAATATTGATACAGTAAAACCTTCAGTTGAAATTCAAGATTCAATGAATAAGTTATTGAAAGCCGCTAGAAATCGTGATGCTACTGTTGCTGAAGCAGAAGGTTACAGTAAATCAGTTGCACTAAAAAATAAAGCTGATAATGATGCATGGGTTAATTCAGCCCAAGCAAAGGCTGAAGCAGTTAAAAAGACGGCCGATGCTGAAGCATACCGAATAGATGCAGTTAATTTATCATTAAATAAAGTTGGTAATGGTTATTTTGTTAGCCAAAATATTGAGGCTTTTAAAGAATTGGCCAAGAGTGACGCAAATACAGTTGTTATGCCAAGTAATGCGATAGATAGCTTAGGTCAAATTCCAGCAATTAATGCATTATTAAAACCAGAAGCTAAATAAAACTTTCAAGAGGTTATTCCTTGGAAGTTTTTTTACTAGGAATGAGAGTGGTTAATTTGAAAATTATTATTGATGGGGATGCGTCTCCTGTGAAAAATGAAGTTATAGCTGAAGCCGAACTACGGAATATCAGTGTGTTGCTAATTACAAGTACGCCACATTTCTCAACTAAAAAGTATCCTGAAAATGTTTCGGTTAGCTATGTTGATCAAGGTCCAGATGCGGCAGATTATAGAATTGTAAAGTTAGCTGAAAAATCAGATGTTGTGATTACACAAGATTACGGACTAGCTTCTCTTTTATTACCAAAAGGTGTGATTGTGATGCATCATAAAGGATTTGAATATACAGATACCAATATCGATAGTATGTTGGATTCAAGATATTTAAGTGCAATGGCAAGGAAATCAGGTCAACGTACGAAGGGTCCAAGCGCCTTTTCAAACCAGGATAGGGCTAACTTTAAAAAAGCATTTATTTTATTATTGAATGAAAAAGGAATTAAATAAATATAAAGAAAAGAAGGGTCTTATTTGCGATCGTTAACATCGGGTAATCCAGCAAAATTAATTTTTATGTTTACTATACCATTATTGGTTGGTAATTTATTTCAACAATTATATAGTATTTCTGATACGTTGATTGTTGGACAAACTTTAGGCGTGGATGCACTAGCTGCAGTTGGTTCGACCGGGAGTATTCAATTTTTGATTATTGGATTTGCACAAGGGTTAACTGCAGGTTTATCTATTATTACGGCACAACGATTTGGGGCAAAAGATTATCGTGGTGTTAGAAAAAGCTTTGCAGTGGGACTTTTGATTAGTCTAATTGCAACGGTAATTTTAACAGCGGTTAGTTTGTTTTTTGTAAAAGATATTTTAACACTTATGAAGACACCACCAGAAATATTTGATGATGCACAAACTTTTATTAGTATCATTTTTGGTGGAATATTTGCTTCAATGGCATTTAATATTTTATCTAATATTATTAGGGCGCTAGGGGATAGTCGCACGCCATTATACTTTTTAATTTTTGCCAGCATTATTAATGTTGGTTTAGAATTATTATTTATTTTGGTATTTCATTGGGGAGTTGCTGGCGCTGGTATTGCAACTATTATTGCGCAATCATGTTCCGTTGTATTCTGTTTAATTTACATTTATCGAAAAATTCCCGTCTTACATATTGGTCGACACCATTTTAGAGAAATCACGATGAAAGATGTTAACCAACACCTTTATGTGGCTCTACCAATGGCCTTTCAAGCTTCAATAATTGCGATTGGTGCAATTATGCTACAGTCAGCTTTAAACGGTTTAGGAACGACAGCAGTTGCCAGTACCACGGCAGCGTCTAAGATTGATCAATTATCAACACAACCAATGATGTCATTTGGAATTGGGATGGCAACTTTTACTGCCCAAAATTATGGCGCAAAAAAATATGGTCGTGTTTTAGATGGTGTAAAAAAGTGTCTATTAATGTCTGGAACATTCAGTATCGTTGCAAGTCTTTTAGTTATTTTATTTGGACAACAATTAGTTACACTGTTTGTTGGAAATAATGCACCAAAAGTTGTTGCATTATCGCAGGTTTATTTTAATATTAATGGGTCATTTTACTTACTTTTGTCAGTACTGTTTGTCATTAGATACACGTTACAGGGACTGGGACAAAGCATCGTACCAACAGTTGCTGGAGTTGTAGAATTACTGATGAGATCATTTGCAGCTATCTTTTTAGCTGGTGCTTTTGGGTATGCAGGAGCTTGTTTTGCAAATCCATTAGCCTGGGGTGGGTCATGTATTGTACTGATTTATTCATATATGAAGGCTGTACAAAATTTGAGACGTTTAGATTTTGAACAAAAGGCTGAAAATAAACATGCTTAATTAGTTATGACAAAAGTACGGAAATATGCTATACTAATCAACGTTCTGCGGGCGTAGTTTAGTGGTAAAATTCCAGCTTCCCAAGCTGATGTCGCGAGTTCGATTCTCGTCGCCCGCTTAAAAATGAATAAGATAATTATATTGAAACCAAGATATTTAATCTTGGTTTTTTTTTGTAAATTTTAACTGACTAAATAGAATATAATTAGTCAAAATGATTGCAATTAAGCGTTATTTTTGCTAAGTTTAGTAACTGATATTAGTTTTTTTGTATAAAAAAACATGGAACTGGACAGAATTGAGGGGGAAAAAAGTGGATATTTTATTAAAACATGCTAAAAAGTATCGGGTAGATATTTTTTGGGCAGTCGTCATGGTGGTTATCATGGCAATTTCAACATTGTGGCAACCTAAATTGTTACAAAAAGTAATTGATGCTATTTTAAAGGACCAGGGTGATAAAATCACGACACTTGGTTTGTACTTGATTGGAGTTGCTGTTATTGGATTGTTGGCAGGTGTTGTGAATACAATTCTATCAGCAAAAGTAGCACAATCAATGAGTGCAGATATTCGTGAAACTGCTTTTAGAAAGATTCAAACATTTTCTTTCAGTAATATTGAACGATTCCAAGCAGGGAATATTGTGGTTCGTTTAACCAATGATATTACCCAAATTCAAACGTTAATTATGACAATTTTACAGACATTAATTCGAGTGCCCATTTTATTTATCGGTGCATTCATTTTAGCTATGAATACAATTGCGGATTTATGGTGGATTATTGTTATTTTAATTGTCTGCGTGTTAGGTATTTCAATGTTAACTTTCGGTCGCATGGGACGCCATTTTGGGTTAATGCAAGGCTTAATTGATCGAGTAAATGAGTTAGCCAAAGAAAACTTGATGGGTGTGCGTGTTGTTAAGTCATTTAATCAAGAAAAAAATGAAGAAAAACGTTTCGATAAGGTTTCAGATGATTTAAATGCACAAAATATCTATGTTGGAACTCTATTTGCTGTTTTAATTCCAGCATTTACATTAATTGGAAATATGGCTGTCGTTGCCGCAATTTATTTTGTAGGTGATTTAGCTAAAGCAGATCCAAGTACAGTTACAGCTATTACTTCGTTTGTTAATTATTTAATGCAAATCATGTTTGCCATTATTATTGGTGGAATGATGATGACGTTTAGTGCTCGTGCAATGGTTTCAATTAAACGACTACGCGAAATTTTAGATGAAGAACCAGATATTTATTACCAAGATGTTCCAGAGGAAGATTTATCGGGATCTGTTAGTTTTGAAGATGTCTCATTCTCATATGAAGGCGATGATAAACCAACACTTAAACATGTTAGTTTTGATGTTAAACCTGGAGAAATGATAGGAATTGTTGGTGCAACTGGTTCAGGTAAATCAACTTTAGCCCAAATGATTCCACGATTATTTGATCCCCAAGAAGGAATGATCAAAGTTGGTGGTGAGAATTTAAAGGATGTTAATGAAAAATCGCTTCGTAAAACAGTAGCATTTGTTTTACAAAAGGCTATCCTATTTTCTGGCACAATCGCAGACAACTTACGTCAAGGTAAAGAAGATGCCAACGAGAAAGATATGGATATGGCCAGTCAAATCGCTCAGGCATCAGAATTTATTAATCGATTACCAGAACGTTATGATGCAGAGGTTGAAGAACGTTCAGCTAACTTCTCAGGTGGTCAAAAACAACGTTTATCAATTACGCGTGGTGTTATTGGTAAACCTAAAATCTTAATTTTAGATGATTCAACATCAGCACTTGATGCTCAATCAGAAAAATTAGTCCAAAAAGCATTAAATAATGAATTGAAAGAGACAACAACATTTGTTATTGCCGAAAAAATCTCATCTGTGATTAATGCGGATCGTATTTTTGTTATGGATGACGGTAAATTAGTTGGCGAGGGGACACATAAAGATCTCGTTGAAAATAGTCAAATTTATCAAGAAATTTATAACACTCAAAAAGGAAAGGAGACTGTCTAATGAAAGATATGAATAGATCGATGGCATTCTTCTTCCACTACTTGAAAAGCTATAAATTAGGTTTTACAGTTATGACTGTTGCAATTATTGCATCGACATACTTCCAGGTAAAAGCACCTGTGTATATGGGAAAAGCAATTACGGCATTGGCAGACTACGTAATTGGTTTAACAAAAGGAGTGAGTGATAAAGGAAATTTTGTTAGCTCATTGTGGATGTTATTCTTATTTTATATTTTTTCAATTGTAGCAATGTTTTTCTCAAATATTATTGTCACGTTCATTACAGGAAACTCGACAAATAGAATGCGAAAAGGGCTATTTGGAAAATTACAAAAAATGACAATTCGATTCTTTGATTCACATAAAGATGGGGATATTTTAAGTCGTTTTACAAGTGATTTGGATAATATTTCGAACGCAATGAATCAAGCCTTAGGACAAATTATGAGTAATATTGCTCTAATGATTGGGATTATCATTATGATGTTTCAACAGAATGTTCAGCTTGCCTGGGTTACGATTGCTTCAACGCCTATCGCGTTACTTCTTGCGGTCATTTTAATTTCTAAAACACGTAAGTATGTTGATATACAACAAAAAGAAGTTGGAAAATTAAATGGCTATATTAATGAAAAAATTAGTGGTCAAAAAATTGTAATTACTAACGGGCTTCAAAAAGAAGCTATTGATGGTTTCTTGCCATATAACGAAAATGTTCGTAAAGCAACGTTTAAAGGACAAGTCTATTCAGGGATGCTTTTCCCAGTTATGAATGGCCTCTCGTTGGTTAATACAGCCATTGTTATCTTCTTTGGTAGCTGGTTAGCACTGAACGGTGATATGGGCCGTACAACGGCTTTAGGACTAGTTGTCGTGTTTGTTCAATACTCACAACAATTTTACCAACCAATATCACAAATTTCTTCATTGTATAGTATGTTCCAACTTGCTATTACAGGTGCTAGTCGACTGAATGAAATGTTTGATGAACCAGATGAGGTCAACTCAACTGATAAGCAAAAATTAACGGGTCTAACAAATGGTGTTAAGTTAAGAAATGTTAATTTTGGTTATAATGCTAATAAAGAAATTTTACATGATGTATCAATTAATGTTGATAAAGGTGAAATGGTAGCTTTAGTCGGACCAACTGGTTCAGGTAAAACAACAATTATGAATTTATTGAATCGATTCTATGATGTTACAGGTGGTTCAGTTGAATTTGATGGCGTAAATGTTAAGGATCTTGAACTTCAAAGTCTTCGTGATCATGTTGGGATAGTTCTTCAAGAAAGTGTATTATTCTCAGGAACAATTCGTGATAATATTGTCTTTGGTAAACCTGAAGCATCAGATGAAGATATGATTTCTGCCGCTAAGCAAGCTAATATTCATGATTTTATTATGAGTCAAGAAAATGGCTATGACACGACAGTATCGGATGAAAACTCTGTGTTTTCAACTGGCCAAAAACAATTAATTAGTATCGCAAGAACAATTTTAACTAATCCTACGTTATTAATTTTGGATGAAGCGACTTCTAATGTTGATACAGTGACAGAAGCTAAAATTCAAAAAGCAATGGATACAGTTATTCAAGGGCGTACTAGTTTTGTAATCGCACATCGCTTGAAAACAATATTAGATGCTGATAAAATTGTTGTTCTGAAGGACGGTAAGGTTATTGAACAAGGTAACCATCAAGAATTATTGGATCAAAAAGGATTCTATTCTGAACTTTATAATAATCAATTTGTATTTGAATAAAACAGTGAAAAAATCTTTCAAGAATACTTTATATAAAGTATTCTTGAAAGATTTTTTATTTTAAATTAAGATATAAAGTAACAAAAAAAACAAAAAATAAATATATTTAATTGTAATTTTATATCATTCAAGGTATGATGTAACCAGTTAATGATAACGCTTTCTTTTATGAATGGAGGAGATATTATGTTGGGTTTTTCAATTTATTTAGGTGATAAGATTGACGATGATACAAAAAAATATATTGAAGTAATGCGTAAATCAGGATTTAAGGGTATTTTTACTTCATTACATATTCCTGAAGAAGATAGAAAAAAAACTATTGATGAATTAAAAACTTTGGGGAATTTATGTCTTGAAAATAACTTGAAATTAATGGTTGATATTTCAGAAAAAAGTTTAAAATTATTGGAATTTGATTTGAAAACTGCTGGAATTACTGGTTTAAGAATTGATTATGGGATTAGTATGGAAAAAATAGCTGAATTATCAAATAATATAGATATTGGATTAAATGCTAGTACGATTTCAGAGCTGGATATTAAGCAACTAGTTGATAATCATGCAAATTTTAAGAATATTGAAGCATGGCATAATTATTATCCTCGACCAGATACGGGATTAGATGACGAATGGTTAAAAAATAAGAATCATTGGTTAAAAAAATCAGGATTTACTACGATGGCGTTTGTGGCAGGAGATAAAATATTTAGAGGGCCAATTGGAAAGGGATTACCAACATTAGAAAAACATCGAAATTACAATGTATTGGCTGCAATGATAGATTTAATTGAGAATAATTATACTGATGACGTTTATATCGGTGATCCGCGAGTTTCACAAAGAACAATTAGTAAGATAGTTAACTATTTTACTAATCAAAGTATAGAAATAGATATTGAAAGTAGTTCGCATGAACTTGATAATATAGCATGGCATAATCGTGCTGACGTGGCTAGGGATGTTGTAAGGTTAGAAGAAAGTCGGATAAGAAATCAATTCACTATTGAACCAATAAATAATGAAGATGCTCGAACGAGAGGTACTATAACGCAAGATAATATGTTATATGGGAGATATACTGGAGAAATACAGATAGTGAAAAATAATTTACCAATTGATAAAAAAGTAAACCAAATTGGTACAGTTAAAAGGACAGACTTGGATTTAATTGACTATATAGGAGCAAAACAAAAAATAATATTTAATAATACAATTATAAAAGAGGGATAAAATATGGATATTACAAAATTAGTAACGGAAACTAGAAATGAACAAACTATGAATTTAGATGAGTTAAAATGTTCTGAAGTTGCAAGAATAATGAATGAAGCCGATATGACAGTTCCTAAAAGCGTAGAAAAAGAGTTATCGCAAATTAATGAAGCAGTTAGTAAAATTATTGAATCATTTAATAGTGGAGGCCGTTTAATTTATATGGGTGCAGGAACTAGTGGTAGATTAGGTGTCTTAGATGCTGCTGAATGTGTACCAACATTTGGAACAAATCCTAGCATGGTGCAAGGATTGATTGCTGGTGGTATGAAAGCAATGACTGTGGCAGTTGAAGGTGCCGAAGATTCAAACGAATTGGGTAAGTTGGATTTGGAAAATATTTGTTTAACAAAATTAGATACAGTAGTTGGAATTGCAGCAAGTGGTAGAACACCATATGTTATTGGGGGTCTTGACTACGCTAAACATCTTGGTGCGAACACAATAAGTCTGGCTTGCAATAAGGAATCAATTATTGGACGGCATGCTGATACGGCTATTGAGATTGAAGTGGGACCAGAGATATTGACTGGGTCTACTCGTTTAAAATCAGGAACGGCACAAAAATTAGTATTAAATATGTTGTCGACAATTTCGATGATTGGAATTGGAAAAATATATAAAAATTTAATGGTCGATGTTAGACCAACGAATGAAAAATTAGTTGAAAGATCAAAGCATATTATTATGGATGCAACTGGAGTAAGTTATGAACAAGCAAAATTAACATTTGAATTAGCTGAACATGATGTCAAACTTGCAATAGTTATGATTCTAACGGATAACGATTTGAATCAAGCTAAAGAAAAATTAAAGAAGGCTCATGGTTTTGTTAGGGAAGCAATCAAATAAAATATTTGGAGGGGTTAAATTATGGCAGACAAAAAAATCGAAAAAATTGCAAATGAAATTTATGATAATGTAGGGGGGCCAGACAATGTTGAAAAATTAATTCATTGTATGACTCGAGTTAGGATGACAATTAGGGATGAAGATAAAGTAGATATTGAAAAATTGAAAAATATCGATGGTGTCATGGGTGTTGTTGAAGATGATACTTTGCAAGTGGTAGTTGGACCTGGTACAGTCAACAAAGTTGCAGATGAAATGGTAAGACAAGTAGGGGTTAAATTAGGCGAACCTTTCCCTTTGAAGAACGTAGTACAATCAACTCAAATGACTGATAAAGAATTGGTTGAGAGCAAAGCTGCTAAAGTAAAAGCAGAACATAAAGCTAAACAAAAGCAAACGCCAATAAAAAAGGTGCTTAAAGCAATTTCAAATATCTTTGTTCCACTAATTCCTGTATTTGTTGGAGCAGGATTGATTGGTGGATTGGCTGCTGTCCTTGGAAATATGATGGTTGCAGGGGATTTAAGTTCGAGCTGGACAGATTTTATTGCAGTTTTAAATGTTATTAAAAATGGTGTTTTCAGTTATTTAGTTATCTATGTAGGGATAAATAGTGCCAGTGAATTTGGTGCCACTCCAGGACTTGGTGGTGTTATCGGCGCTGTCACTTTGCTGAGTGGGGTAACCCCTGAAGCACCTCTCCATAATATCTTTAACGGTCAGGCACTAAGTGCTGGACAGGGTGGAATTATTGGTGTTATTTTTGCAGTGTGGGTATTAGCTATTTTAGAAAAAAGATTGCATAAATGGATTCCGGATTCTTTAGATATTATTATAACACCGACAATATCATTATTTGTTATTGGAATGATGACAATTTTCTTAGTAATGCCAGTTGCTGGGGTTGTTTCGAATTCTTTAGTTACATCAATTAACTGGGTCTTAGAAGTTGGTGGTGCATTTTCTGGTTTTGTTTTAGGGACTTTTTTCTTACCAATGGTAATGTTAGGATTACATCAAATTTTAACACCTATTCATCTTGAAATGATTGCTAAGTCTGGATCAACATTATTATTGCCAATTTTAGCAATGGCAGGAGCTGGACAAGTAGGGGCAGCAATTGCATTATGGGTTCGTTGTCGTAAAAATAAAAAATTAACAAATTTAATTAAAGGCGCTCTACCAGTCGGATTTCTAGGAATTGGGGAACCATTAATTTATGGGGTTATACTACCTTTAGGACGACCAATGATTACTGCTTGTCTTGGTGGCGGAATCGGTGGAGCGGTGATTGGTGGGATTGGTCATATTGGATCTATTGCAATAGGACCTTCTGGGGTAGCATTGATACCTTTAATAAGTAATGGACACTGGATTGGGTATATTCTTGGATTGCTTGCGGCATATGCGGGCGGATTTATTTTAACATTCTTTTTTGGTATTCCAAAAGATGCTATGATTGAGACAGAAGCATAAGACATACCATAAAAAGAGGTAAGAAGTATGGGTAATTATTTGTACACAATACAAGCAAATATGGATAAATACACAAAGGTAGAGCGAAAAATAGCACGGTTTATTTTAGAGCACCCTCAGAAAGTAATAAGAATGAGTACACAGAGTATGGCAGAGGTGGTAGGTGTCAGCACTGCAGCAATAACGCGATTTGGAAAAAGTATTAGTGATACTGGTTTTCCAGGATTAAAATTAGAATTATCAGCAGAAATCCAAGATGATAAATCAATGCTCGAGGAAATTAATCCTAAAGATGATTTAGTGACGACACAACAAAAATTAACCATGCGGATACAACATACGATTGAGGAATCAAATAAAACATTAGATGAGGAAGTCGTTAATGCTGCGAAGGTTATTGCAGAGTCAAAAATAATCTATGCGTATGGAATTGGAGCATCAGAAATTGTAGCTAAAGATTTCCAACAAAAATTTATTCGAGTTGGTAAGTCTGTTATAGAAACACTTGATACACATCTAATTGCCGTTGGATTATCGCAACTAAAAGAAGGAACAACTTTATTCTTGATATCAAATTCAGGGGAAAATACGGATGCAATTAAGTTAGCAAATCTTGCAAATCGACAAAAAATAAAAGTTATCGTTTTAACACATAATAAAAAAAGTACATTGGCCAAATTAGCTAATATTATTTTAGAACATGACGATAGTGAAGAAAATAAAAAATTCAGAAGTGCAGCGACTACTTCTTTAATTGCTCAATTATATGCAGTCGATCTTGTGTATTATTCTTTTGTATCAATTCATTTTGATGATAATGTTACAAGATTGACAGATTCAAGGGATGTCGTAAAGAAATATTTCACCAAAAGCAAACCTAAATTCTAAAAACACTATCTTTTATAATATTAATTTGTTACAATCAAACTATAAATTCGATGATAAAAGCTAGTAAACTAATTAATTTTAAAGCAAGTCTAGGTTGATGGAAGCTAGATAAAAGCGTTAGTTGAATCGTACTTTTTAGAAATAACTGAATATTTTGAGTGGATATTAATCAATTAGAGTGGTACCGCGGGAATTCTCGTCTCTTACATAATTATTTGTAAGGGGCTTTTTTTATACAATTTTAGGAGGAATGGATAATGAATTATAAACAACAAGTTGCACAAGCATTGGTTGCTATCGTTGATGGAAACCTTACTGAAGAAGAAATTATTGCCAAAATTGAAATACCAAAAAGTTCTGATATGGGGGATTATGCATTTCCAGCTTTTGCATTAGCTAAAGCATTTAGAAAAGCACCTCAGATGATTGCTAAAGACTTAGTAGAGAAAATTGATCAAAGTCAATTTGAGTCAGTTGCTGCAGTTGGGCCATATGTTAACTTTTTCTTGAATAAGGCTGCATTTAGTCAAGATATTATTGAACAAGTGCTTTCAAATGGCAGTGAGTATGGCGCATCTGATATTGGTCATGATGGTAACGTACCAATTGATATGTCATCACCCAATATTGCTAAACCTATTTCAATGGGACATTTACGTTCAACTGTGATTGGTAATTCAATTGCAAACATCTTGGCTAAAATTAATTATAATCCAATTAAAATTAATCATTTAGGCGATTGGGGAACTCAATTTGGTAAGTTAATTACTGCTTATAAATTATGGGGTAGTGAAGCAGAAGTTAAAGCTGATCCTATCAATAAATTACTTGAATACTACGTTCGTTTCCATAAAGAAGCAGAAGAAAATCCAGAGTTAGATGTTGCAGCTCGTGCATGGTTTAAAAAGCTCGAGGATGGCGATGAAGAAGCAATCGAACTTTGGACTTGGTTCCGTGCAGAATCATTATCAGCTTTCAATAAAATTTATGATATGCTGGGTGTCCAATTTGATTCATTTAAAGGGGAAGCCTTTTATAATGATAAAATGGGCGAAGTTGTGACAATGTTAAAAGATAAAAATTTGTTAAAAGAAAGCCAAGGCGCAGAAATTGTTGATCTTGAAAAATACGATTTAAACCCTGCCTTGATTCAAAAAACAGATGGGGCAACTTTATATATTACTCGTGATTTAGCTGCTGCTATTTACCGTAAACGGACGTATAATTTTGTACAGTCATTGTATGTTGTCGGAAATGAACAAGCTAACCATTTTAGACAATTAAAGGCTGTGTTAAAGGAAATGGGTAATGATTGGTCAGATGATATGCACCACATTCCATTTGGCTTAATCACACAAGGTGGTAAGAAATTATCGACTCGTTCAGGACGTGTTATTTTACTTGAAGAAGTTTTAGATGATGCTACAAGCCTTGCTAAAAAACAAATTCAAGATAAAAATCCTGACCTACCAAATGCTGAACAAGTTGCTAAAGATGTTGGTGTTGGGGCTGTTATTTTCCATGATTTAAAGAATGAACGTATGAATAATTTTGATTTTGTTTTAGAAGAAGTTGTTCGTTTTGAAGGTGAAACAGGTCCCTATGTCCAATATTCAAATGCTAGAGCACAAAGTATTATTCGTAAAGCGGGTGATGTTTCAATTAGTGAAAGTAACAATGAACTTTCTGATCCTGCTGCATGGGATACAATTAAGTTACTTGGTGACTTCCCTAAAATAATTAAACGTGCAGCTAAAGAATATGAACCATCAGTAATTGCTAAATACGCTATTCATTTATCAAGAGCATTTAATAAATACTATGCAAATTCAAAGATATTAGTTGAAGATGATCAAAAATTAGCTCGTTTAGCACTCGTTCAAAGTGTGAGCGTCGTTTTAACAGAATCATTAAGATTATTAGGCGTAAATGCACCAAAAGAAATGTAATTAATAAAAAAGTTGACTTAATTGTTAACTTTTTTATTTTATCTAAATATTGTTAGATGTACTTTTTAACGATGATTGTGCGTTTGAACACAAAATGGATGTGCGAATACGACCAGTTTATTTTTATCATTTTGGTACTGTTAGATTAATGATTTAGAGCTATCAGTGAATCAAAAAAATAAACCAGGGTCTCCAAAATCCGAAAAAATAAATCGACATTCTATATTTAATCTGATAGTGTTGATAGTTATATATCATAAATATAGGTATTAAGGGAGTAAAGGGATGATTACAGAAAAAGAAAGACAAAGGTATCGATCAGAATTTTCTGACCATGAGTTGTTTGGTTGTTTAAGTGAGGATGAACAAGGAGCTTGTTTTGAACAAATTACATTTAAAAGATTTCTAAAAGGAAATACTATTTTTGATATGAATGATAAACGTGATTTTATTTATGTTGTCTTGGATGGATTAGTTAAAATTGAACGTGGTGATCGAGCTGGTATTTTTCAAAATTATATGTATGTTACATCGAAACAAATATTTCCAATTGGTGGAATGTTACAGAGTGAATATTATACTGTTTCAAGTCGTGCTGCTACACTAGCGACGGTCGCTAAGATTCCTGTTGAACTTATTGAGAATTTAATCAAAACACATTATGAAGTTTCTGCGTACTTATTTGGGCAAATTGATAATATTTTAAATTGTTCAGAAGTGTTAAGGTTAAGAACCGTATGTAGTAATACAACAACCCGGATAACACAAGTGTTACAGTATTTAAGTGAGAATCTAGCCGATAAACATGGTGAGAATAGTCTGCGAATCCCATATGTGATTACACATGAAGATATTGCGACGATTAGTGGAACGCGGCGTGAAACCGTTGGACGAGTTATTCAGAAATTAGTGTTAGATGGTTATATTATTAGAGATTCAGGTATGCTTATATTTGAATCAAAATTCAATAAAATGAATAAAATCGTCCTAAATTAAGCGTATTATTTCAGTATTCATATTTCTTTTGCTATACTAAGAATAAATACTCATTCAAAGAGGGATTCTTATGAAGAAAGAGATACGTCAAGCTAAAATTGAACAGTTAATTAATAAAAAAGTAATTGCAACGCAGGATGATTTGATTTCAGAATTGGAACATGTGAATATTAAGGCGACTCAAGCGACTATTTCTAGAGATATTCGTGAAATGAAAATTGTTAAAGCTCAAGATGAACAAGGTGATTTGAGATACGCAATTTTTAAGTCAGGTAATTTAAGTGAAGAAGTTCATTTATTTGAAATTATTTTTGAAGTCGTTACTAATATTACTAAAATCCAATTTATGAATGTTGTTAAAACGATTCCAAGTAACGGTAATTTACTGGCAGCAATTATCGATGATTTTGGCTTCCCGGATATTGTTGGAACTGTTGCGGGACATGATACAATTATGATTATTAGTTCAGATGAGCAGGCCGCACAACGTGTCTATGATATTTTTACTGAACACGCAAATCCAGATAATTTAATTTAAAATACTGTGAGACTAAGGAGTAGATAACATCTACATTTCTTAGTCTTTTTTTAAATATTTAAAAATATCATAATAAAAAGGCTAATTTACTTTTTATAATATTGCTATGGTAAAATAATAAATGATATTAAGATTAAATATGGGGACAACTAATGAAAAATGAAAATAAAAGAACTAAAAATGAAAATTGGTTTGTAATACATCTAATTCAATTTAAAAATTGGTTTCGACAGGGATGGAAATTTGTGCATGGTTGGAAATGGTTGACTATTTTTATTTTAGCAATTATTTTAGGTTCGAGTGCGTATTTAACTTATGTAGCCAAAACAACAAATGTTAGTGGGTTAAAAGCTGCTTTACAACAATCAACTGAGGTTTTTGATAAAGATGGCGATAAAGCAGGATCGTTATACTCTCAAAAGGGTACTTACGTTTCATTAAATAAGATTTCACCCAATATTCAAAATGCTGTACTGTCATCAGAAGATCGTAATTTTTATCATGAATATGGATTTTCAATCAAAGGGATGGCACGTTCTGTGGTTTCATTGGTTAAAAATCGATTAACTGGAAGTAGTGCAATTAGTGGTGGCGGAAGTACTATAACGCAACAACTTGTTAAAAATGCATTCTTGTCACAGGAGCAAACTTATAGTCGTAAGGCTAAAGAAATATTTATTTCAATTGAAACGGAAAAAGTATATTCAAAAAAAGACATTCTAACGATGTACTTAAATAATGCATATTTTGGTAATGGCGTTTGGGGTGTTCAAGATGCCTCTAAAAAATATTTTGGAAAAAGTGCTTCAGATTTAACTGTTAGTGAGGCTGCAGTTATTGCGGGTATGTTAACATCGCCAGGGGCATATAATCCGATAGATCATCCTGTTGCAGCTAAACAAAGGCGTAATGTTGTTCTGAATGTTATGTATGAAAATAAAAAAATCTCTAGTGCAGAATTATCAAGTGCTAAGCAGACGGGTATTACATTAAATGATACGTACGATTATCAATCAGGTTATAAATATCCTTATTATTTTGATGCCGTTATTAGTGAAGCAATTAAAAATTATGGGTTAACTGAATCAGATATTATGAATCGTGGTTATAAAATTTATACGGCGATGGATCAGACCCATCAAGAAGCTATGCAAACATCATTTGATAACTCTACCTTGTTCCCTTTGGATGCTGATGATGGGACAAAAGCTCAGGGTGGATCAATTGCTATTAATTCAACGAATGGTGGTGTGACAGCAGTTGTTGGTGGACGAGGTAAACACGTTTTTAGGGGATATAATCGAGCGACTCAGATTAACCGCCAACCGGGGTCAACACTAAAACCAATTGCCGTATATATGCCTGCTTTAGAAGATGGCTATTTTTATGATTCTGAATTAAAAGATAAAAAACAATCATATGGATCAAATAATTATTCACCAAATAATTACGACAATCAATATGCAGGTAAAATACCAATGTATAAGGCATTGGCACTTAGTAAAAATGCGCCAGCTGTGTGGTTGTTAAATAAAATTGGTGTTGATAAAGGATACGATGCTGTTAAAAAATTTGGTATACCGGTTAAAAGTTCGGACAAAAACTTAGATTTAGCTTTGGGTGGTTTAACTACTGGTGTCTCACCCTACGAAATGGCTAGTGCATATACTGCGTTTGCTAATGGTGGTATTCAAAAAAAGGCTCATTTTATTACTAAAATTGTTGATGCTTCTGGTAAAACGATTGTTAATAATTCAGACAATAGTGAAACTAAAGTTATGAGTAGTAAGGTAGCTAAATCGATGACAAGTATGATGATGGGTGTCTTTGAAACTGGAGGAACTGGCGAACTTGCTGTCCCAGCTGGATATACAGTTGCTGGTAAAACGGGAAGTACAGAGGCTAAAAAAGGTTCTACAGATGGGACGAAAGATCAGTGGGTTATTGGATATACACCAGACATTACTGTCGCAACATGGGTTGGTTTTGATCAAACTGATGATACTCATTACCTAAGAAATTCAAGTGGGGATATCGTTGATTCCTTATTTAAAAGCGAAATGTCAGGTATATTACCTAATACTGCTCAGACAAGCTTCTCAACGAAATCTGCTACTACTTTAGCAAATAATACCGGTTCAAATGATAGTGGAGATGGTATTTTAGAATCAGTAGAAAAGCAAACAGATGAAATAAAAAATAAATTATCTGATTCTGCTAAAAAAGCCCAAAAATGGCTCAGTGATAGTATTAATGGGATGTTTGGAAATTAGAACAAATCAATGCAAATTATGGATAAAAATGATACACTAATTAAGTTAATATAAATTATTATTGGAGGAATCAGAAATGGTTGTTAATATTTATGATACAGCGAACCAAATGAGTCAAGATCTTAGTCAAACGGAAGAATATAAGGCTTTGAAATCAGCTTATACAAAAATGCAAGAAGATGAAATTGCATATAAATTATTTAAAGAATTTCAAACAATTCAAATGTCTTTGCAACAAAAACAAATGAATGGTGAAGAAATGACAGACGAAGAACTTGAAAATGCTCATAATCTTTCAGAAAAAATCGGTGATTTTGATACAATCAAAGATTTAATGGTTAAAGAACAAGTTTTAAGTGAAATTATGAATGAAGTTAATTCAATTATCACAAAACCAATACAAGATTTATATCATAATTAATTCGAATAAAAATCCTGGAAGCAAAGCAATTATGTTTTGTACCAGGTTTTTTTTTATAAAGGAGTGGGAAGATGAAATTTATTCATGCAGCTGATTTACATTTAGATAGTCCTTTTGGAGGATTAAAAAATGTACCAAGTCAGTTAATGGATTCGATTTATCAGTCAACATTTAAAGCTTTGAGTAATCTCGTAGATACGGCTATTGAAGAATCAGTAGACTTTGTTTGTTTAGTTGGGGATTTATATGATTCATCTGAGATGAGTATTATGGCACAAACAACGTTAATTAGTCAGTGTGAACGACTGCAAAAGGCCGGAATAAATGTTTATTTGAGTTTTGGTAACCATGATTTTTCTGATAATGCTCAAGATCATTTAACTTTTCCATCAAATGTAACTTTATTTACAAGTGAAGTTGAAACAGTGACGCACATTTTAAAAAATGGCGATGAAGTTCGATTAACTGGGTTTAGTTATGCACATAGATGGGAACCATCAAAAATCGTTGATTATCCTGTTCGTGGTGATGAGAAATGGCATATTGGGCTTATCCATGGGGCAAATGAGGGTATAAATTCAATATCAGATGAAAGTTATGCACCATTTACTGTTAAAGAATTATTACAGAAAAATTATGATTATTGGGGATTGGGTCATATTCATGTAAGACAGATTTTGAATGAACAACCCCCAGTTATCTATCCTGGAAATACACAAGGTCGGCACCGTAAAGAATCAGGCGATAAAGGGTTTTATCTAGTGAATAGTGATGGAAATAAGTTGGTTCCCAAATTTATAACGTCATCTACAATTGATTGGGAAACAGTTAATATTTCAATGGCAAAAATTGATTCACTATCAGATGCTATTGATAAGATTGACGCTGAATGCCAACTTTTTTCTAAAGATAAATCATATTTAATAGTGATACAAATCACAGATTTAGATAATTTTAGTGATAGCCTAGTAAATCGCATTCAAAATGGTGATTTATTAACTGCTTGGATTCAAAAACATATGCCAGATAATTACTATTGGATTGTTAAAATTAAAACGGTGATTAATAAAAAGGTAGCTTTTGAATCAATTGATCAACAATACTGGGAAGAAAGCGCAAAACGTGTTTTTACTGATGATGGAATGACTGAACTCGCTGATAAATTATTACAAATTCCGGAACTTAATACGTACTTATTAGAAACGGGACATTTAGTAGAATTACAAGAAAATTCAAAAACATTGCTTCATGAAAATCAAGCGATAGAGGGTCATATAGATGAAAATAACTAAAGTTAAAATTTACGGATTTGGGAAGTGGCATGATAAAACGTTTGATTTTAATCAAACGAATCAGGTTATTTTTGGTCTGAATGAAGCAGGTAAATCGACGTTAACAGCATTCGTATTGAGTATGTTATTTGGATTTGCAAATGCGAAAAAGAAGTACCAACAATATCTGCCTAAAGACTCATCCACATATGGTGGAGAGTTGGAATTATTAATTGGTAACGATGCTTATCGACTAACTCGTACACAAGGTAAATCTGGTGGCAAGGTATCTATTGTTAAAAGTGATGATGGGATGAAAGTAGCTAGTAGTAAGCTGCATGAATGGCTAAATCCAGTCGATGAAAATTTATACAATCAAGTATTTTCATTTAATCAGCAGGCGTTAAACCAAGTATTTAATTTAACGAATGAAGATTTAAATGAGTATCTAACGACGATGGGAGCAGTTGGTAGTCAAGAATGGTTAGAATTAACTAAAAAAATTCAAAAAGATGCCGATCACGTCTATAAGCCAGCAGGTCGTGTAACTGAGTTAAATAAGGAAATTGCGTTATACAATGATTTAGTTAATAAAATAAATATTGCCAAACAGAAATTTCCGGAATATGTTGAGACACAAAAAAAGTTAGATCAAAATAGGGAACAAATTAAAGGGCTACAAACAACACAATATAATCTAACCAAAGATTACCAACGCTACGAACAATTAAAGCAAAATTGGTCAATATATGAACAATCTAATGAGTTGACGGATAAGCTAAAACAAACTGATGAAGATGCTATGATTTCTGTTGATAATTATCAAAAAATACAAAATTTACTAGAGAAACAAAAGATAAATAATGAAAGGTTAAAATCGATTAATCAGAGTGTAGTTGATGAAAAAGAAAATTTAGCAGCATTAAATTTAATAAATTTTTATGAAAACAATAAAGTTGATTTTGATATATTATTTGAACAATTAGCTGATAATCAACAATATTTAGATAAAGTTGTATTAGAACAGACGAGTTTAAACCAACTATTAACAGAACAAGAACGGTTAATGATGCAATATCAAAATATCAACGGAAAAGTTCCAATAGCGTTTGATCCTGATGATTTTAAAAATATTGTCACATTAATTAAATCTGAAGAGAGCAATAAACGAATACTTCAAGAAATTGAACAAAAGCAATTGACGAAAAAACAAGATATTTTAGATTTAAATCAATCAATTGATCAAAAAAATCAAGTACAAAAAAGTAAATGGTCTACACAACAAAGTATCTTAGTAGGGGTAAGTGTTATACTATTTGTACTAAGTATGATCTTACCAATGCCGTTTAAAATAATGGGATTGATACTAGATATTATGATAGTTGTATATACCATAATTGTATTTAAGCAGTCTAATTCTAAGGATAAATCAAGTAGTGATGCTCTGATGCAAATACAAAATAAAAGACAAATGATTACTGCAGAAATTGATGAAAATCAATTGAAGATAGGTGAACTGGACGAACAATTGAGACAAACTGATACTGAATTAACGGATTATCAAATTCAATACGTTTTAGATGATTTTCCAAAGAATCAGTGGTTCTCAATTCAAAATGACTTAAGTCGAATACAGTCTATAACAGATCAAATTAGTCAAAAATCAGCAGAAATTAAAACGTTAACTGACAAGATAAAAAATTATTTGAATCAGACAGATTTTGCTGATAGTTTTCTAGCACTAAATAAAAGTGATATGGCAGATAGTTTAGCTAGAATTAGAGGCTTTAATGATAAATTACAACCTTTAATTGCTGAATCACAATCAATAAAAAATAAAATGGGCTATTTAAATGAACAACAAAAGCATGAAGATAATGTGACTGCTGATATTTCTAATCAAATTAATGAAATATTAACGCAATATCATTTAACGTCAATTGAGCAATTTGAAAAAAATTACGATTTACAAAAGCAATTTGTTCAAGACAAATCTAAATTGGATACAATTAATGAGCAGCTTCCTGTGGAGGTTAGAAAAAATCTTGCTAGATTTGAAACGAAAGAAAGTTTAGATGAACAATTAGATGAGCTTACAGAACAATTGAAACAATTGCAAAATAGTATAATGAACATTAATCAGGAGATTATTGATCAACAGACGTTATTACGGACTTTGAAGGCAGAAGGGAATTATACAGAACTTCGACAAGAGTTGGCTGAAAAAGTTACAATTTTAAGTGAATTAGCTGATAAATGGTTAACTCAAAAGTTAACTATTAATTGGATTAACGAGGCATTAAAAGACTCTTCTGGGGTTAGAATGCCACAAATGTTGCAATTAGCAAATCATTATTTTGAACTATTAACATTAGGCCATTTTACACAAATAAATAATATATCAGGATTATTAACCGTCGTTTCTTCTGATATGGTATCATTTGAAGTGGGAGAATTGTCACAAGGAACAGCAGAGCAGCTATATATCGCACTTAGATTTGCTTTAATCATGACAATTAATAAATCAATCGAATTACCATTAATTATTGATGATGGGTTTGTTAATTTTGATAAAAACAGAAAAAATGCCGTTTTAAAACTAATACGAGAAATAAGTAAAAAAGTTCAAATTATTTATTTAACGGCAGATGATTCAGGATTAACTGGATTTGATAACGATAAAATAATTAAGTTATAGGAGGATGGACATGGCACAAGAGAAAAAAATATTTGAATATAAAGTTGACGAAAACGTAGCATTATTTGTTTTAATTAAGAGTGCAGAAGTTAGAAATACAAAGAATAATAAGCAATTTATTGCATTTAATTTTGAAGATAGTTCAGGCCAAATTAGCGCTAAGCTTTGGGATGCAACGCCAGAGGCAATTGAACAATTTCAAACGGGTAAAGTTGCCTTTATAAAAGGAAAACGTGAAGTTTACCAAAATAATCCACAGATGAAAATCTATCATATTAGATTGACTGAAGAGGGTGAACCTAATGATCCGAGTCAATTTGTCGTTAGTGCACCAATGAAAAAAGATGAGATGGAAGAAGAATTTAATAAAGCTATTTTTGAAATTACAAACCCAAATTGGAATCGAATTGTAAGATATCTCATTGCCGAAAAACATGATGATTTTTTCAGTTATCCCGCTGCAAAGAAAAATCATCACGCATTTTCTGGTGGGTTAGCCTACCATACACTTTCAATGTTGCGATTAGCTAAATCAATTGTTGCCGAATATGGTGATGTGATTAATGCACCATTACTTTACGCAGGTGTGATTTTACATGATTTAGGAAAAACAATCGAATTATCAGGTTCTGTGGCAACAACTTATACATTAGCTGGAAATTTAATTGGGCATATTGTATTAATTGATGAAGAAATTGTTAAAGCAGCAGGTGAATTAAAAATTGATCTTCAGACAGAAGACATGATTTTATTACGTCACGTTGTTCTTGCGCATCATGGGTTACTAGAGTATGGTTCACCAGTGCAACCTCATTTAATTGAAGCAGATGTTTTACATCAAATTGATAATATTGATGCATCAATTCAAATGTTGAAAGGGTCATTGGCTCATACAGAAGAGGGCGAATTTTCTGAACGTATATTTGGTATGGATGGTCGAAATTTCTATAAACCACATGCTGACAGTAATGTAACAAATAATTAAATTGAAAAATATCTCAATGGATAAATTCCATTGAGATATTTTTTTCGAAAAAAAAACACCAGATATAATCTGATGTTTTGATGTATTTATTTTGAAGATGAAGAAGATGATGATAAGTAGCTTGAAAGAACATCTTTCAAGTCATCATCTTTGATTGATACGTTACCTTTTTTAAGAACTTTACCAACAATTTTTTGTAATTTAGTTGAGTCAGCCATAGTTTCAGTAACAATTTGTTCTTTTAAGTCAGAAATGTGATCGGCTTTTTTACCTTTACCAGCATTTTTAACACTCAAGATTACATCATAACCTGCTGTTGTTTTAACAGGTGTAGTTGTATATTTACCTTGTTTTAAATCAAATGCAGCTTTTTTAAATTCTGCTGTTAGTGTTGTATCTGTATTGTTAAATGCAGCTAAAGTACCACCAGTACTTGCAGAAGTTGTATCTGTTGATTTTGATTTAGCTAATGCAGTAAATTTGTCAGTTAACTTTTTAGCAGTCTTTTGTTCATCAAGTTGTTTGATGATTTTTTCTGCATCTGATTTTGAAGCAACTTGAATACGTTGAACTGTAATAGTTGGTTGGTATTCTTCCCATTGCTTATCTACAGCTGTAGAACTTAAATCACTGTAATGTTTAACAGCAGCTTTTAAAAGTAAGTTAGAACGTAATTCTGCTTTAAAACTAGTCTTTGTCATACTGTTTTGTGATAAGACAGATGAGAAACTTGAACCATATTTAGCTTTATAAGTATCGTATTGTTTTGTGACTTCTTTATCAGAAACATCATCACCATATTGTTTTTCCAATACTTTGTTCAAAATCATTTGTTGTAAAATTGATGTACCACTTGAAGTTTTCTTCAAACTATCGTAGTAAGCACTTTCTGTAACCTTACCACCTGAAGTAGTTGCAACTGTTGAGCTCCCACAACCCGCTAATGTAAATGTTAATAGTACGCCGGCTAAAGCAACAAGCCATTTTTTCATAACCTAACACATCCTATTTCTTAAATTTTTTGTCTTCTCAATGAAAGACTAATACGTTTAATATAACATAATTATCATATAATGAAAGTAAATGACCGAAAATTCACAAAAAAATCAAACTTTTAAAAGCCTAATTCATTGATACTTTTCTAATTTTTTATTAATTTTATTGATATTTGGCTCGATCTCATAAGTAAACTTTTCTATACGATTGCTAATGGAATCGACGATGGGTAATGTTTCTTCGATAATCGTATTCAGATGATCTGTAGCATACTGCAATTTTTTTGATGAATTAGTTACGCGATTGATATCATTTTGATAGTCAGAAAAATCTGCTTTTAACTGAACTTTTTTATCTGCAACAAAAGTAATAAGTTCATCTCTATGGTTATAGGCATAGTATGCTGACCCACCAATAATTGATAACAAACTAATTCGTTTAAGTGTTTTTGACATTATTTTTCTCCAATCTTATTCTTGATTGACATCATAATTGATTCAAGTTGCTCGGATGTGTACTTCTTGGAATTATCCTTGAATGACATTTTAAAAGTATCTTTTGTTGAGTATCTAGGAATTAAATGAAAATGTGAGTGAAAAACAGATTGGTAAGCTAGTTCACCGTTATTATTGACGATATTCATCCCTTGAATATCTGGATTGCTTACTTTAATTGCGGAAGCAATCATTGGAATTTTAGAAAAAACTTTACTAGCGAGTGCTTGGTCATATTCAAAAATATTAGCAACATGTTTTTTTGGAATAACAAGTGTATGGCCTGGGGTTGTTTGTGAGATATCAAGAAATGCTTTAATGTCTTCATCTTCGTATACGGTGAAACTAGGAATATCATTGGCAATTATTTTACAAAAAATACAGTCAGTCATATGTTTGCCTTCTTTCAAAGTTAGTTAATACTTTTATTATACATCATGAATGATAATTCACCATAATATGATATAATTAAAGGCATAAATAAATTGTAAATGGGGAATTAGAAAATGACATTAGAAGTTAAAAATTTAGTGGGTGGTTACTCTCAAATACCAGTTTTAAAAGATATTTCTTTTGAAGTTAAACCTGGAAATGTCGTTGGCTTAATTGGTTTAAATGGTGCAGGTAAATCGACTACAATCAATCATATAATTGGGTTATTAACCCCGCAAAAAGGAACTATTAAATTAAATGGCGTAACCTTAAGGGAAGATAGCCAGGCTTATAAATCACATTTAGCATATATTCCTGAAACGCCTATTCTTTATGAAGAATTAACATTAAAAGAACACATTGAACTCTCAATGATGGCTTATGGATTGAATGAAACTAAGGCATGGAAAAAAGCTAATGAATTACTTAAAATATTTAGACTTGATAACAAGTTAGAATGGTTTCCCGCTAACTTTTCAAAAGGGATGAAACAAAAAGTTATGATTGTCTGTGCTTTTTTAACAGAATCTGATTTTTATGTTATTGATGAGCCATTTCTCGGGCTAGACCCCTTAGCAATTAACGATTTATTAGAGTTAATTGTTGCTGAAAAGAAGCGTGGCGCAAGTGTCTTAATGTCAACTCACGTTTTAGCCACAGCTGAAAAGTATTGCGATTGGTTCATTTTACTGAATAAAGGTGAAATTAAAACACAAGGAACAATGGTTGAATTAAGACAAGCCTATAAGAATCCAGATGCTTCCTTAGATGAAATTTATCTTGGTTTAACTAAGGAAGAGGTAACAAAATGAAAGACTTATGGACAACACGTTTAAAAAGTCATCAGTTATTATTATTAAAATATTTACGATATGTTTTGAATGATCATTTTGTTGTTGCAATTATGTTTTTTGTTGGTGGACTTGGTTTGGCTTATTCAAATGGGCTAAAGGTGATGCCTGTTAATTTAGTTTGGTATCGGCCTGCATTAGTGATTGGATTACTGGTGATTTTACAAATCGGCCGTTTAAGTACGTTATTAAAAGAAGCGGATATTGTTTTTCTTTTACCACAGGAACATGCATTAATTAGTTATTTAAAAAAGGCAAAACGCTATTCAACAGTTATGGCCAGCTTAATGCAAGTTGGATTTATTGTGTTACTTATCCCAGTTATGATGATTGGAATGAAAATCTCAGTAATCAATATTATTTTCTTGATTTTAACGCAACTATGCTTGAAAAATAATTGGTTAGTCATTTCATTACTTGAAAAATATCAAAATAACCGGTTTAGTTGGGGAAGTATCAAATTAGTTAATATTTTATTGCCTATTTTGATTTATATCCTTGGATTATATGGTACGTTTATTCTGAGTTTTATCGTTGCTATTTTAAGTAGCTTTGTTTTAAATCAGCTAGCTGCAAAAGGATTTAAGGAAATCTTTGATTGGAAAAAAGCAATCAGTTTTGAAGAAAATAGAATGTTAGGGATTTACCGTTTCTTTAATTTATTTACTGATGTACCAATGGTTAGAGGGAATGTTAAGAGAAGAGTGTACCTTGATTTCATTTTAAATCATATTAAAAAAGATGACGCAAATGTTTATACATTTTTATATGCAAGGGGATTTATTCGCGGAACTGAATTTAGTGGCTTATTTATTAGATTAACTCTAATTGGAGCGCTAATTATTGCATTTATTTCAAATGGTTGGCTAGCACTCGCATTTTTAATCTTATTTATTTATCTGATTGGTTTTCAATTGTTACCTTTTGCAAAACATTACGATAATATTATTTTTACTAGACTATATCCAAAAGGAAAAGAGTATCAAATTAAGAATTTCAAAAAGTTTACATTAACAATTATAAGTGTAAGTGCAGTACTTTTTAATATCGCAATCTATATTGGTACAGGACAATTTTTAATGATGGGTTATGGTGTTTTGGTGAGTTTAGTGGAAATAATGCTGTTTACTAATGTTTACTTAGTTACCAGAGTTAAAAAAATCCTTGACGTATAATAGGGATGTTTGTAAGATGAAACTATAGCATCAGAGCTTAGTCGGGAAAAAGAGGTAATAATAGTATGGATTTTAATTTAGATCCCGGTTGGCAATTGTTACCAATTGGTGGAGATACAGGCACTGCATACATGGGTACACGTGCACAAGAAAAGGTGTTTTTGAAACAAAATATGTCACCTTTTTTAGCTGCGCTCTCAGTTGCTGGTATTACACCAAAATTAATTTGGACTAAGCGAATCTCAAGTGGGGATACAATAACTGCACAAGAGTGGCTAAATGGACGAAACCTTCATTCTGATGAAATGGATCAAAAAATGGTTCCTGAATTATTATCTAAAATTCATCGCTCAAAGCAATTAAAAAATATGTTGAGACAGGTTGGTGGAGAAGTTATCACACCTAGTGGCTTATTAGCTAATTATTTTGACGATTTGAGTGATGATTTAAAGCAGCACCCCTTGCTATCAAAAATGTTTCAGCAATTAAATGAACATCAACCTGAACTATCAACGGATAAGTATACAGTTTGTCATGGTGATTTGAATCATCGAAATTGGTTACAGTCTGATACTAATCAATTATATTTAGTTGATTGGGAGTCAGCAAAAATTGCTGATCCTGCTATGGATTTGAGCTTAGTTATGTCTGAATACATTCCAGATACACAATGGAGTAGTTGGCTGAGTGGTTATCATGAGTCATTGGAGAATAACGATTTATTAAACAGAATAAACTGGTACATTATAATAGCAAAATTACAACGAATAAAAAAAGCACATCAATTAAGTCGATTTCATGAAATGAATCAGGCAATAATAGAATTACAAAAATATAATATAAAAATGGATTAAAAAGTAAGTGGGGCTAAAACGATTAATACGTTCTAGCCCCACTTACTTTATCAAATGAAATGAGGATATATAAGTTGAGATTAAGAAATAAAGCATGGGCTGAACCGTTAATTGCAGAACATCCGGAACTACTTGTAACATCACCTAATCAGTTTAAGGGTAAATGGCAATCAAGATTTGAGAAAAAACAACCACTTTTTATTGAAATAGGTATGGGTAAGGGTGGATTTATTATGGGAATGGCTAGAAAATTTCCGGAATATAATTTTATCGGAATTGAATTGCAAACGACAATTGCAGCAATTACGTTGAAGAAACAAGTTGAAGCACAAATTCCAAATTTACAATTAATTTTAGGTAACGGTGATTCGGTAACTGAATTTTTTGATGATAATGAAGTTGATGGCATTTATTTGAATTTTTCAGATCCTTGGCCTAAAACAAGACAAGCCAAACGTCGACTTACTCATGGCAGTTTCTTAAAAGGCTATGAAAAAGTTATGAAAAATGATGGTCATCTTGAATTTAAGACAGATAATCGTGGCTTGTTTGAATACTCATTAGTTAGTTTAAATGAGTATGGAATGGGTTATGATCAAGTTTGGCTTGATTTACATGCAAGCGTTGAAGCTGAAGATAATGTCATGACTGAATATGAAGAAAAATTTAGTAAAAAGGGACAGCCTATCTATAAGTTAGAAGCACATTTTAATACGTCTAAAAATCTGGAATAAAAATTCCAGATTTTTTTTGTAAAAACGCCGTTACATAGTAACTAAGCTACATTCATGGATTCTTTTATGGTACTATTATATAATATAAAGTAAGAAATATTAAGCTAAGTGAGTAGACAAAATTGGGACTAATTCGTCCAATAAAATGAAAAGGGGCTCTCTAATATGAATGATAAAACGTTTAATTTAGTTAAAACAATGACTGAACTTCAGGCAACAAGTGGATTTGAAAATAACGTACGTGATGTAATGCGCGAAAAAATGACACCAAATGTTGATGAGGTTGTTCAGGATGGTTTGGGTGGGATTTTTGGTATCCGTAAAAATGCAGATATAAATGCACCTAAAATTATGACCGCTGCTCATATGGACGAAGTTGGATTCATGCTTGCCGCAATTAATGACAATGGGTTATTTTCAGTTCGCCCACTTGGTGGATGGAATCCATTTGTTGTTTCTTCACAACGATTCACACTAACAACACGATCAGGTCAAACGTACCCAATAATTTCTTCTTCAGTATCACCTCATTTATTGCGTGGTGATAATCATCAAAATGCAACACCACAAATTAATGATATTTTATTTGATGGTGGATTTGAATCTGCAAGTGAAGCAAAAGAGTTTGGTATTGCACCAGGAGATTATATTGTTCCGGATGTTGAAACAATTAAAACAGCTAATGGTAAAAATATTATTAGTAAGGCATGGGATAACCGTTACGGTTGTACTGCAGTACTGGAAACACTTGAAAAATTAAAAGACGTAACATTACCAAATACTTTATTCGCTGGTGCTAATGTTCAAGAAGAAGTTGGACTACGAGGCACGCCAGGTGCAGTAAATATGCTGAAACCTGATTTATTTTTTGCTGTCGACTGTTCAGCAGCAAATGATATTGAAACAACAAAGGGAACATTTGGACATCTTGGTGAAGGAACGTTGATCAGAATTTATGATCCAAGATTAGTAACGCTTCCTAGATTAAAAGAATTTTTATTGGATACTGCTTCGGATAACAATATTCCTTATCAGTACTTTGTTTCTCAAGGTGGTACTGATGCTGGCGCAGCTCAAACAGCAAATAATGGTATTCCAAGTTCTGTTATTGGCGTTTGTGCACGTTATATTCATACGCATCAAACAATGTTCTCAATCAGAGACTATGAAGCAGCAAAAGAATTACTTGAAAAAACAATTTTAGGATTGGACCGTTCAACTGTCGATACAATCATTAAGGGGTAGTTAGATTGGAAAAATTAAAAGTTTTAGAAAAAGATAAATTAAATGAATTATTATTGAATGGTAAATCATTGTTTTATTTTACGGCAGGTTGGTGTCCAGACTGTAACTTTATTGAACCATTAATGCCTGAAATTGAAGCAGAGTATTCCGATTTTAAATTCTATAAAGTAGATCGCGATGAACAAATTGAA
This sequence comes from Dellaglioa sp. CoH-57-MRSF-18, assembly GCF_056781995.1. The sequence goes on along the minus strand of NZ_JBXAXX010000002.1, from coordinate 307,742 downwards.
CTTTGCCAAGATTGGGGTATTTTTGGTATTCCGAGTTTTGTTGCATACAATAACGGTGTTGAGCTTGATCGTTATGTGAATAAAGAGCGTAAAACGAAAGAACAAATCGAATCATTTATGAACAAATTAGACTAAACCATTGGGGTGATAGTGATGTTTGAACAAGTTTATAAAAGAGTAATGGTCGGGATAGATGGAAGTGTGCAATCTGAACGTGCATTTAATCAGGCAGTTGAGAGTACTTTAAAAAACGAGGCTAGTTTAATAGTTGTACATGTTGTTGAGCGAAGTGTTGACAATACATTTTCTGAAGATGAAGATGACGTTACAACTGAAGTTAAGCGATTAAATGATACCTTAGCCGACTACAAACAAATTGCGATAGATAAGGGCGTTATTGATGTTGAAACTATTTTAGTATATGGATCTTCTAAAGTTTTATTAAGTCGTGAAATACCAGAAGAAAAACATATTGATTTAATTATGGTTGGGCAAACAGGGGCTAACGTTGTTGAAAGATTTGTGAATGGATCAACAACAGATGCAATTCTAAGAAATGCGCCATGTGACGTCTTAGTCATTAGTGATAATAAGAAGGGAACTCATAAATAAATATGTTAATAGCAAGTTATAATTTAAAGAACGTTGGCGATACATTAATGGTTGTTTTACGTGAAGAGGTAGAAAACCAAAAGTCAGAATTAAAAAATAATGTCGTTCGTATTTTCAATGAAAAATCGAATGAAACGTTGGGATTTAATTTTCTAGAAATCTCTAAAGAATCACTTGATTTAGTAGGTAACGGACAAATCTTTTTAGATGAAAAACAAGTAGAAAAATTAAATCAACTTATCGTTGCTGCTGGATTTAAGGATGTACTTGTTGTCGATGACGATCCTAAATTTGTTGTGGGATATGTAGCTGAATGTAATGAACATCCTGATTCTGATCATTTGCATATCACAAAAATTGAAGTCAATAATGGTGAGACACTAGATATCGTTTGTGGTGCACCTAATATTGAACAAGGTCAGCTTGTTGTTGTTGCTAAAGTTGGCGCAATGATGCCAACTGGGGCTATTATTTGGCCGGGTAAATTACGTGGTATTGATAGTTATGGCATGGTTTGTTCAGCTCAAGAGTTGGCTATTCCTAATGCTCCAACTGTCCATGGTATTTTAGTTTTAGATGAAAAGATGAATCATGTTGGTGATGCATTCGATTTTGAGAAGGCAGCCAAATTATTTGCATAATATAGATTTATAAAAACTAATTGCGGTTATTGCAATTAGTTTTTTACATAGTTAGGATGAAATTAATGGAGCGTTACGATGGACCTGCATTTTATAAGAAAACGTTAAAAAAAGATGTAAATAAACCACATCACAATGAGAAATTTGCGCGCAAAGAGACAAAGATAGATAGTCAAAGTGAAAAAGCACAAATTAATCGCTATTCTCGAGGTTTCAAACCAAAACAAATCCCCACATTTTTTACAAATAAAAAGCAAAATAAAAACGTAAGGTATCGGAAAATTTTAGTTCAATTAACTAAAGCAAAGGATACTTATTTACTGTTTGATGATTTTGCTGAAGAGGAAAATCAAGTATCTAATAATGATGAAAATACGTTATATTCTGTGGATAGTGTAGCTAAAAAAATAGTACCAGAAGTAGATTCAGTAATCGAAGATAATAAACAAGAAGATACTTTATTACAAAATACAAATTTAGAGCCTGATGTGTTTGATGAAAAAAATGAACAGATAAAAAAAGCAAATATAAATGTAGTTGCTAATAACAAGCACGCTTTAGCTCGAGGATTATTTGAAATATCAGTTTCTGAGAATGAGGCTCAAAATGAATTAGCCGTTTTTAAAAATAAACCTGAAGTTTTGTCACGTGAAGAACTTGCATTTGTAAGTACCAATCACCAAACTAATGAAGAAGTACAAGAAGTACAAGAAGTACAAGAAGTACAAGAAGTACAAGAAGTACAAGAAGTACAAGAAGTACAAGAAGTACAAGAAGC
>NZ_JBXAXX010000001.1:300000-394577 GCF_056781995.1 Dellaglioa sp. CoH-57-MRSF-18 | reverse complement strand
TGTTCAGTTTTCAAAGATCTACTTGGTTGCTTTTGACAACTTTTATATCATATCAAGGATTTCGTTAATTGTCAAGATTTTTTTTAATTAATTAACTGGTCACATTTGAATTAGTTGTTTACTACTGAGGCAACGTTTATTACTTTACCAAGAATAATGACCTTCGTCAAGCCTTTATTTAAATTAAATCTAAAAATATTGATGTAATCGTATACATCTGTACTTTTAATTACTTTATAGGTCTTAAATAAAAAAATAATTTCAAAAATAGACTATTAATCCTGATTTTTGAAATTATTTTTTATTTAATGTTCAACTAATAGTTGCTGCATTTGTAGTGTTTGCGCCTGATTTATTTCATCATACAACTTATTAGCAAGTTGCTCGTTAATTATTCCTGCTATATATTGTGTTTGAACATAATTATATTCTAATTGAAATGCTTGAATAAATAAATCTACTGATATTTTTTCATTCTCTTCGTAATCTCTACGAAAGTGTCTTTGTCGATCTTCGATAAATCTTTCAACATTCTGAATATCATCTAGTTGTCCATGTGCATTAGCCAAACGTTCTTTTGTTAAATCATGTAAATATTGTTCAATTACTTCATGCAATTGATTCTCCAAGTCCCATAATAATGATCGGAAATCATTGTGTATTTGCATTTTTTCTATATTATCTTTAGCCCATTGTTTCCTGGCCTTACTTCTCTGTCCACGAGTTATTTGCCCATGGCTAATATGCCACGCTTCATGCCTAACCTGATGTTCTACTGATCGAATGATTCGATTAACACTTAATCGTTGTCCACCATAATCTGTATCCAAAATTTTTCTGTACGTACTGAGTACTCGGGCAGGATAAATTTCTTTTATCTCATTACTATTTAAAAATTCATCTTCAATTTCATTAATTTTTTTAAATAATTCTTGATGTTTATCATACCCTTGAATATCATTAAACCCTTTTTGTGATTGTAATTGTTGAATCACCGCGTATCTCACATCGTTAGATTGAATACGTTCTGTTAAATGTAAACTAGCGTAATCAATCATTTGTATTCGTGAAAAATTTAATTCTTCTTTATTAAATGATAACTTTTTAGCTAGTAAGATTTTAGGCAACACTAATGCTGGTGTTATCATACTTAATAATATGACAGTAGTTGCAATGATTAAAATTTCTTCTCGATACGGAAAAGCCCGTCCATTTATTAACATTGGTAATGAAAATGCCATTGATAACGTGATTGTTCCGTGTACCCCACTCAACCCAAAAACAAATGCATTTTTTCGTCTTTTTTTTGATTTTGAAGGACCGAAAAAGGCAGCAATATGTGGTTCTTTTCCAATTAATGCCCAAGTGTATCGGATACCAATCATGACTACATAGATTATCAAACCCAGACTCAACAACTCAAACGACTGACTCGTTCCAAGTTTAATCAGTGCCCGGAAAATTTCAGGTAAACTAATTCCCAATAAAATAAATACAATACTGTTAAGCATTGCGGTCAACGTATCCCATATTGTTGACGAAACTAACTGGACACGTGTTGCAGTTAATTTTAAACGCTCGGATTCAATATTATGAACAATCCCTGCAGTTACAACAGCAATAATTCCCGATGTCCCTAGACTTTCCGCCAATAAATAAACAATAAATGGTGTTAACAACGCAATTGGAATAATCGTTAATTCTGGTGAAGTTACCCTCTTATTAAAATACGTTCTAACGATAACTAAGATTCCACCTGCCATAACCCCAACTACAATACCACCAACTGCAACAAAAATAAATTGAAATAATCCGCTATAGATGGAAAATGTTCCTTTTTCCATCACAGATAATGCCAAATTTAACATCACTAATCCACTTGCATCGTTAAATAATGATTCGTATTCTAAGGCAGTATTAACCCCTGAATCAAGTTTTGATGCTGATGTTAAGGATTTTACTGCTATGGCGTCAGTTGGTGTCACAATCGCAGCTAGTGCTATTGCAAGTGGCAATGTCCATCGAACTTCTAATCGATTCGCTAACAACCCTACTATTACAACTGTAATAAGCGCTAAAACTACTGATAATAAAAGTATCGCATGAAAATTTTTACGGATCCCCCTAACAGATGTTTTTTGCCCATCATTAAACATAAGTGGTGCAATAATGAATAACATAAAATATTCTGGTTCTAATTCGAAATTAGCCATGACTGGTACTAATGACAACAACAGACCAATTACAATAAGAATAAAAGCATCTGGTATTTTAGGAAGAATTTCGTGAATTACATTTGAAATAATAATCCCCGCCACAAGAAAAGCTATTACATAAAATAGTGCCATTATGCGTTAACGCGTCCTAACCAATATTTCTTTTTACCACGACGAATAATCACAAATTTGCCATCAAATTCTGTAGCAGGATCAATCATAAAATCTAAATCTTGAATTTTTTCACCATTAATACGAATAGCCCCGTTAGTGATATCTTCACGTGCTTGTCTTTTTGATGATTCAATTTTTGTATTTACTAATAACTCAACAATATTCTCTGGTTCTGCTGCTAATTCAACAGAAGGCATATTTTTAAACCCCTGTTCAATTTCACTCGTCGTTAATTCTTTCACTTCGCCTGAAAATAAAGCTGCAGAAATATGTTCGGCTTCAATTACAGCTTCTGGACTATGAACAAATTCTGTTACTTCTCGTGCTAAGCGGCGTTGTGCTTCACGTTTTTCTGGAGCTGTTTCAACTGATTTTTGGTATTCAGCAATCTCATCTGACGTTAAGAATGTGAAAAATTTCAAATATTTCACAACATCCCGGTCGTCTTGATTTAACCAAAATTGGTAGAATTCATATGGTGTTGTTTTTTCTGGATTTAACCAAACTGCGCCACCAGCTGTTTTACCAAATTTAGTACCATCAGCCTTAAGCATTAGTGGAATTGTTAGCCCATATGCCTTTGTGTCTGAACCTAGCTCTTTATGAATAAGATCAATTCCTGCAGTAATATTCCCCCATTGATCAGCCCCACCAATTTGTAATTGAACATCATGGTGCTTGTGTAAATGTAGGAAATCAACTGATTGTAAGATTTGGTATGTAAATTCCGTGAATGAGATACCAACTTCCAAACGACTTGCAACAACATCCTTTGCGAGCATGCTATTTACATTAAATAACTTACCGTAATCGCGTAAGAAATCAAGCAAGCTAATTTTTGATAACCAATCATAGTTATTTACAATTGAAATATTTGAATCTTGTCCAAATAATTTGGTCATCTGTGCAGTGAGAGCTTGCTCATTATGATGAACTTGGTCCATCGATTGCAGCACACGTTCAGATTTTTTACCACTTGGATCACCAATTGAACCTGTACCACCACCAATAATGATGTATGGATGATGTCCTGCTAATTGAAATCTTTTCAACATCATAAATGGAATTAAGTGTCCGATATGCATACTATCCCCTGTTGGATCAACCCCACAGTATAAGCCAATTGATTTTTCAGACGTTAGTTCACGTAACCCATCTTCGTCTGTCGTTTGATTAATTGCGTCGCGCCATTCTAGTTCGTCAATAATATTCATTTCTGTTTCCTCCTATATAATATAAGTATAAAAAAATCCCTGATATCTAAAAAAGATATCAGGGACGAATTAATTTCCGCGTTACCACCCAAGTTATTATCTACATAATATAGTAGCTAATCGCTCAATCATCGTTAACGAGATGAATCGTTGTTAGCTCCATAGCGTACTTCACTCATCGATAATTCCTGATTTCCAGCGACCACCAGGTTTCTTTAAAATTGATCGATAAATTACTGAACTACTTCATCACTTATAGCTATAATATACGTAAATAAAGTCTAAATGTCAATTTTAACCATAAGAATATTAATACTATAAAAGAGTGTCTTGATTGCATTCTATTTCGTTATTCGATACAATTCACTTACAAATTAAAAGTAACTGGAAAGAAGAGGAATCCGATGACAGAAAAGAAAATGATGTCAGCCGTTGTAATTGATGAATTTGGCGGACAAGATAAACTTAAACAACGTGAAGTAGCTATGCCTGAAATGACGGCGGATCAAGTAATTGTTCAAGAAAAAGCAGCTGGAATTAATCCAATTGATTGGAAAACGCGTGAAGGCTTTTTACAAGGTATGCTTAACTGGCAATTTCCTATTATTTTAGGTTGGGATGTGTCGGGTGTTATCACAGAAGTAGGCGCTAACGTAACCGATTGGAAAATTGGTGATGAAGTCTTCGCACGCCCTGCCACGACTCGTTTTGGTACTTACGCCGAATATACTGCTGTTGATGCTAATTTGCTTGCACCAAAACCTAAAAATATTAGCTTTGAAGAAGCTGCTGCTGTTCCTTTAGCTGGTTTAACTGCATGGCAAGCCCTTTTTGATCATGGTCATTTAGAAAAAGGTGAAAAAGTCTTTATTCATGCTGGTTCAGGTGGCGTTGGCTCTTTCGCTATTCAACTTGCTAAATCAGTTGGTGCTTACGTTATTACCACAACTAGCTCGAAGAATATTGATTTTGTTAAAGGACTTGGCGCTGACCAAGTCATTGATTACCATGAAACTGATTTTGCGGAAATCTTAAAAGATATCGACCTTGTAGTTGATACAATCGGTGGTGACGCACAAGAAAAATCAGTTAATATCTTAAAACATGGCACAGGTCGTTTAGTTGCTATTACTGGGATGGATTCTGAAAAAACAGCAGGTCTTGCTGAAGCAAGAAATGTGACTTTTGATTCAATTTGGTTGGACCCAAATGGTGAAGAATTAACTAAATTAGCTGATATGCTTGAAGATGGCACTATAAAAGTGACCTTAGATTCAGTTCATGAATTCTCTGCAGAAGGTGTAGCAGAAGCTCACGATCGTAGTGAATCTCATCATGCACTTGGTAAAATTATCGTTCGTTTTAAATAAAACCCTATTTAGGTAGTTCAGACTTTTTTGTCTGAACTACCTTTTTTAATTACTAAAAGTAAGTGCTTTCACTGGTGTTAATTCATTGGTAGATTTATACTATCCTTGTAGAATAAAATTTTTCAAGAAGGAGATTTACTATTATGCCAAAAAAAATTAATGCATCAGATGCCATGCTCAAAGTTTTAGAAGATTGGGGCGTTAAAACCGTCTATGGGTTGCCAGGTGGTTCATTTGATTCAACAATGAATGCACTACATAATCGTAAAAATACAATTAATTATGTACAAGTTCGTCATGAAGAAGTCGGCGCACTCGCAGCAGTTGGTGAAGCTAAAGTAACTGGAAAATTAGGTGTTACTTTTGGTTCCGCTGGTCCCGGTGCTGTCCATCTATTAAACGGACTTTACGATGCTAAATATGATGGTGTTCCTGTTCTTGCCTTAGTCGGCCAAGTTGGTACACAAGTGATGAATACAAATTACTTCCAAGAAATGAATGAAAATCCAATGTTTGAGGATGTTTCTATTTATAACAGAACAGCTACTACACCCGAAAACTTACCCATTGTTGTTGATGAAGCTATCCGTCAAGCCTACAAATATAATGGCGTCGCAGTTGTCACAATTCCGACCGATTTAGGTTGGCAAGAAATCGATGACACCTTTGTTTCAACAGCCGCAACACACCAAGAACCTCTTTATCCGATGCCTCGTGATAAACAAATTCAAGATGCCTTAGATATTTTAACAACAGCTAAGACACCAATTATTTATGCTGGGAAAGGTGTTCGTGGCGCTGGAAAAGAATTAATTGAATTATCTGAAAAATTATCATTACCAATCGCAACAACTGCGCTTGCTAAAACAATTATTCCTGATGATTACAAAGCATACATGGGTTCTGCTGGACGAGTTGCTGGCAAACCCGGCGTTGACCTTCTTCGTGGCGCTGATGCTGTTCTTTTCATTGGATCTGATTTTCCATTTGGTGAATATTTCTTTTCTCCAGATGCTAAATTTATTCAGGTCGATATTGATTCTGAAAAATTAGGTAAACGTCATTCAGTTGATGTCCCTATTTTAGCCGATGGTAAGGAAACTTTAATCGCATTAAATAAGGCCGTTAAAACACCAGTTGCACCAACAAAATGGTACAAAGCTGCCATCGCTAACAAAGAAAACTGGATTAAATGGATTGATAGCTTTACTGAAGATGACAGTAAACCACTTCGTTTTGAACCAGTTTTCAATGAAATTAATAAAATTAAAGATGACGATGCAATTTTCCAAATTGATGTTGGTAATGTAACGATTGAAGCAATGCGTTTCTTACGTCTTGGTGAGAAAAATAAATTTACAACATCCGCATGGTACGCAACGATGGGGTATGCACTACCCGCAGCAATTGGGGCTCACTCTGCCTTTCCAGACCGTCAAGTTTTCTCAATTTCTGGTGACGGTGGTTGGACGATGGTCATGCAAGATGTCTTAACACAAGTTAAATACAACATGCCTATCATCAACGTTGTCTTAAGCAATCAGGAACTTGGATTCATCCGCGCTGAACAAGATGATAAACAACAACCACACTCAGGTATTGATTTAATTGATGCTGATTGGGGCGCAATTGCCAACGACATGGGAGCTAAAGGGTATACCGTCCGGACATTAGCAGAATTAAAAACTGCTTTTGCTGAAGCTAAAGGTTCAAAAGTGCCTGTTGTTATCGATGTTAAAGTAACTTCTGACCGTCCACTTCCTGTTGAACAGCTCATTATTGATCCTAAAACACAAGATCCAGATGCTGTTAAAGCTTTTGTTAAAGAATACCAAGCAGAGGGTTTAATTCCATTTCGAGAAATCCTTGAAAATCAAGATTAAATAGTTTTTATTTAATTGATGTATCTTAGCTTAATTAAGTTAAAATACATTTTTTATAGAACAAAAAAAGATATAAAGAGAACCCTTGGGATTGAATTTCATTTCAATCCCAAGGGTTCTCTTTATATACCTCTTCTTATTTCACAATTTTATCAATTTTTGCTAATTCTTCTGGTGCAAAATCCAAATGCTCTAATGCCTTTAAATTATCCTTTAATTGACTCACACGACTAGCACCAATAATAACCGACGAAACAGAATTATCTTTCAAATCCCAAGATAGCGCCATTTCAGCCAATGTCTGGTTGCGATTTTTTGCAATTTCATTTAATTCACGAACCTTTTTAAGTGTTGATTCAACTCTCTCAGTAGACAAGGTATCAAATCGTTTCACTCTAGAATCGTCTGGAATACCATTCAAGTAACGATCAGTCAATAACCCTTGTGCTAAAGGACTAAAAGCAACTGTTCCTATCTGCTCTTGTTTTAAAACATCTTTTAATCCATCTTCTATCCAACGATCTAATAAATTATATCTAGGTTGGTGGACAACGATAGGTGTATTTTTAGCTTTTAGTAATTGAATCATCTTTTCAGCTTCTGGTGCCCGATAATTTGAAATTCCAATATATAAGGCTTTACCTTGGCGAACGAGTAAATCCAAAGCTTCAGCTGTTTCTTCCAACGGTGTATCTGGATCTGGACGATGGTGATAGAAAATATCAACATAATCTAGCTGCATACGTTGTAATGATTGATCCATACTGGCAAACAAGTTTTTCTTTGAACCCCATTCGCCATAAGGACCTGGCCACATATAGTAACCTGCCTTCGTCGAAATAACCATTTCATCCCGGTAGGCACTTAAATCTTCACGTAAAATGCGCCCAAAATTCTTCTCGGCAGCACCATCACCGTAATTATTTGCCAAATCAAAATAAGTAATTCCATTATCAAATGCTGTTTCAATAATATCTTTTTGCGTTGCTAAAGGTGTCTCATCCCCAAAGTTCTTCCATAAGCCTAAGGCAATAGCAGAAACTTTTAATCCACTATTACCGAGGCGATTATAAATCATTTTATCATAACGTTTTTCATTTGCTTGATACATTAACTATCTCCTCCTAAACTAATTACAAATTATATTATAGCGCTTTCACGTCTGCTGGACAATCATTTAATGTTACTTAAAATTCGCTTATCTTATTAATTTGTGCCACTATTATTAGGTAACTGAAGGAGTTGAGTCCATGTTTAAAAAAATAAACGATTATATAAATGTCCATTATATTAAAACATTCATCTTAACGTTAGCTATTGCAACCATAGTTAGAGTCATTGTTGCATTTTTCATAAATAAACACTTTTTGAATGTAGAATTTATTATTGCCGCGATTACGATTGTTATAATTTCACTTTTAATCAGACAAGACCTCAAGAAATAATTAGGTAAGCAAAAATACTGACTCGATACTTTTGACAAAGTACGGAGCCAGTATTTATTTAATTCATGTCCCACTTTTAAATAATTAGTCTTCAAAAACATCTTTTGCAATATTAAATGCAGACCAAGCTTTAGGCCAACCAACGTAGAAAGATAAATGTGTGATAATTTCAGCAATTTCTTCCTTCGTAATTCCATTTGTTTTGCCAATTGCCATATGTGCTGGCAATTGTTCAAAGTTACCACCTGAAATCAAAGCTGAAATTGTTATAATACTGCGTTGATGTGCTGGTAATTCACTTTCACGTGACCAAACTTCACCAAATAAAACATCATCATTTAATTCTGCAAATTTAGGTGCAAATTCGCCTAAGTTATCGCGACCTGCTGTTTGTTTCTTTACCATAATATAATATCCTCCTATTAATCTTTTAATTTACCGTACGTTTCGTCATCAACAGCTTCTAACCATTCAGGTGTCCCTGCTGTAATAGCAACATGTGAGAACCAACTATCTTTTGTAGCACCGTGCCAATGTTTAATCCCGTCTTTTGTGACAACAACATCACCAGCTTTTAAACGTCGTGCTTGTTGACCTTCTTCTTGGTACCAACCTTCACCGGCAGTGACCAATAATAGTTGGTAACCGTCGTGATGGATGTGCCAATTATTACGTGTTCCAGGTTCAAAACTAACATTTCCAACACCAACGTTTATATCTGGATCCGCCACTAACATGTCTAAATAACTTTGACCAACAAAGAAATCTTTATATGCTTCATTTTTTTCACCTATTGGAAAAAGACCGTTTTTAATTTGTTCCTCATTCATTATAATTACCTCACTTTATTTTATACGGTTAACCTAGCGTTAATCGTATATCGCGAATTGTTCTAGATACTTTTCAAAACTAATATCTTCTGACACTTCGTTTCCATTTGTTCTGTGTGAAACTTTTCTGTCATACCAATCAATTTTATGAGAAATAATTTCAATATTATGCTGTAATTCTACCATTTCAGACAGTGCATTTTCTTTTACCTTGCTGAGCATCTCGCGTCGTTCTTTAATGGTTGCATCACCTTGTGCTCGTAGTTCAACGTATTTAGTTATTTCATTAATCCGCATCCCTGTCCCTTTAAGATGAAGCAAAAATCCTACCCATTTAATATCATGTTCCGTGTAATAACGTAAGCCTGCCGAATTACGGTGAGGCTTAATTAAGCCTTCTTTTTCATAGTAACGCAATGTAAAACTTGATAACCCAACTAATTTAGCAAACTCACCAATTTTATATTGTTGCTCATTAGTCATTCAATCGCCTCCTTCAATAGTTTCTATTAAAACACTTAGAGTTGACTCTAAGTCAAGCTTTTCTACATATTATTTTTAATATTAAGGCTTACTCCATCCATCAATTCAGACCGTTCCTACACTAAAATTTAATTCCAACATTTTAAAACAAAATCTTTGCTTAATAATTTTCATTCATGTAGAGTTACATCGAAATAGTTACCATTTCCAGATATATTACATATAAAATAAGAAGAAATGAGGGTTAGCTTTTGTTAGATTTCAAACACATAAACAAAACATTCAAAACAGTTACCGTATTAAACGACTTAAACTTACATATTGATACAGGGGAACTTTTTGTTCTTGTTGGCCCTAGTGGTAGTGGTAAAACGACAACTTTAAAAATGATTAATCGATTAATTGAGCCCACCTCGGGTACTATTAACTTTGAAAATCAAAATATTGATCAGATTCCGTTACATACTTTACGTTCACAGATTGGCTATGTCTTACAGCAGATTGCTTTATTTCCTAATATGACAGTTGCTGAAAATATCAGCTTATTACCAGAATTACAAAAATGGCCTAAAAACAAACAAAGAGAACGTGTCGATGCCTTATTAACACGTGTTGGTTTACCGCCTGAAGCATATCGTAAGAGAATGCCTAGCGATTTATCCGGTGGCGAGCAACAACGAATTGGTATTTTACGAGCAATTGCAACTAAACCAAAATTAATTTTAATGGACGAACCATTTAGTGCGCTGGATCCTATCTCAAAAAAAACATTACAAGATATCGTCATCGATTTACATGAGGAACTACACAATACCATTATTTTCATTACGCATGATATGTCTGAAGCTCTTCGCCTCGGAACTCGTGTTGGTGTTATGCATGATGGCAATCTCATTCAAGTTGGTACCCCTGACGAAATTAGAAATGCACCAAAAAATGATTTTATTTCAGAGTTTTTTGGGTTAGACGTATCCAACACGCAATTTAATTTAGCTGAAATGATTCAAAAATCATTTAGTCTTCCAATTGATGAACTCGCTAATAATCACGTCACCTCAACTCAAACAACATTTAAAGAACTCATATCTCTACTTTCTAAATATACAATTATAAATGTTAAAGATAACGACCAGAATCTCATTGGTGCAGTTGATGCCCAATGCTTAATTCGTTATGGTGCAAGCATGTCTGATAGCGAGGTGGATGACCAATGGCAAATTTAATAACAACTTTTAAAATGCACCGTGCTGATTTATGGACCGCTATTCTTCAACATCTACAGATATCATTAATTTCATTGCTGATTGCAACCATCATTGCCGTCTTTTTAGCAATTTGGTTAGCACAGCATAAAAGAGCAGCAGAAATTATGTTGCAAATTACCAGTGTTTTACAGACAATTCCTTCACTCGCGCTGCTAGGGCTATTAATTCCACTAGTCGGAATTGGAACACTACCTTCAATTATCGCATTAGTTGTTTATGCTTTACTGCCCATTTTTCAGAACACATATGCAGGTTTAACTGGTATTGATCCATCATTAGAAGAAGCCGCAACTGCATTTGGTATGACACGTGCGCAAAAACTTATTCGATTTGAATTACCCTTAGCTATGCCACTAATTATTTCAGGCATTCGTATTGCGCTTGTTCTAATTATTGGAACCGCAACACTAGCTGCTTTAATTGGTGCTGGCGGGTTAGGAACATTTATTTTGCTGGGAATTGATAGAAATGATATGAGCTTGATTATTATTGGCGCGTTGAGTTCTATTATTCTAGCTATTGTTTTCAGTGTTTTAATCCGGCAATTGCAGAATTTAAAGATAAAAACAATTACCATTATATTAATTACTTTAGGATTCCTATTTGCTGTTGGTGCCACAATCAATACTTTCACACATCAGAAAAAAGAATTAGTCATTGCTGGTAAAATGGGGGCAGAACCTGAAATTCTAATTAATATGTATAAAGATTTAATTCAAGAAGACGACGCCAATATCAAGGTTACTTTAAAACCAAATTTTGGTAAAACGAGTTTTCTATACTCTGCATTAAAATCTAATTCAATCGATATTTACCCAGAATTTTCAGGTACGGTACTTGAAGAGTTAGTAAAATCACCACTCAAAAGTACAAATGAAAATAAAGCCTACCAGCAAGCAAAAACCGAAATTAAAGTTAAATCAGATTTAGATTATTTAAATCCGATGGCTTATCAAAACACCTATGCTGTCGCTGTCACTAAAGACTTTGCAACTAAATACCATCTATCAAAAATTTCTGATTTATCACGAGTATCTTCAAAAATAAAGGCAGGCTTTACGCTTGAGTTTCTAAACCGTGATGATGGTTACAAAGGGTTACAAAGCAAGTATCATTTGTCATTTAACACTAAATCTTTTGAACCAGCACTTCGCTATCAAGCCATTGTGAATGGTAATGTAAATTTAGTTGATGCCTATTCAACTGATAGTCAGCTCGTCAAATATAATTTGGTCACATTAAAAGATGACAAGTCTTTATTCCCACCTTATCAAGGCGCCCCACTTGTTGCAAAGGGCATCTCACAAAAATATCCATCCATCAAAAAAAGTTTAAATAAATTAACCGGAAAAATTTCTGATACAGATATGCAAAAAATGAATTATCTAGTTGATGTTAAAAATGTCCCAGCAAGTACCGTCGCACACGACTACTTAACAAAGCAACATCTTTTAGACTAAATAAAAAGTTTGGAATCTCGCTAACCTCATGCGGACTCCAAACTTTTTTATATTTTATCGTTATTTAACCTACATAACGTTCTAATGCAACCGCAACACCATGATTAACGTTCGATTCTGTTACATAAGTTGCTGCTTCTTTTAATTCAGGAATGGCATTTCCCATCGCAACAGTCGTTCCGGCTACGGCAAACATCGTTAAATCATTATGTTGATCTCCCATTGCCATAACTTCTTCTTCTTTTAATCCCAGTTCTGCAATTAAATCTGTTAATGCATTTCCTTTATTAGCTTTTTTATTCAAAACTTCTAAAAATTCTGGCAAACTACGTACAACATAATAACTATCATCAAATATTTTTTGAATATTAATCATCTGTGCGTCTAAAACTTCAGGTTCATCCACAAACATAATTTTAGAAACGGTTAAGTCCCGTGACATTTCCTCTGGATTTCGTACAAATAATCCTTCATTATTTTCAGCTGCTTGAATAACGGTCACACGACCAACATCTTTATTAGATGTATAAATTCGGCTCTCATCATCTAAAATATTATAATGAACATTTAATTCATAACTTAATTTATCTGCAGCTATATACTCATCAAAGGTTAACGTATGTTGCGCTAGACGTTTTCCACTTACTGTTTCAATAATTGCACCGTTGTAGGTAATGACATATTGGTCATCCCCACTAATCCCTAATTGTTCAAGAAATCCAACCACACCAGCTAAAGGTCGTCCCGTACAAAGGACAACCTTAATTCCCTTTTGTGTCACTTTTTTGACGGCATCAATTGTTTCTTTTGCTAATCTACCCTCTGGATTTAGTAACGTATCATCAATATCTATTGCAACTAGTTTAATTCCCATAGTAATCTCCTCATTTTAAATGATTAAAAAAAGGCAGTCTCAAGAGACTACCTTTTCAATCTTATTTAGGTGCACGTTTAAGGTATGTACCTTCTTGTGTATTAATTTCAAGAACATCATCTGCTGCGATGAAATCAGGAACATTAACAACAAGTCCTGTTTCCATTGTTGCTGGTTTACCTGAACCAGTTGCTGTAGCGCCTTTGATTGAAGGCTGTGTTTCAGTAACACGTAATGTTACAACAGTTGGTAATGTTAAGCCAATAACTTCTGTACCGTAAAATTGGATTTTAACTTCCATATTTTCCAATAAGAATTTTGCTTCATGTTCGATAATTTCTCTTGGAATTTCATATTGTTCATATGTTTCCAAATCCATAAAAATAGCCATTGTATCCTGGTTGTACAAGAATTGAACTGGTTTTGTTTCAATATTAGCTTGTTCAACCTTAACTTCTGGACGCATTGTTGTTTCAACAGTTGATCCAGTACGAACGTCACGTAATTTCATACGCATAACTGTGTTACCTTTACCCGGTTTATGATGACTTGCTTCTAAAACTTTAATTAATTTACCGCCTTGTTCAAAAGTCATTCCGGCTTTTAAGTTAATTGCTTCAATCATAATTTATTATCTCCCTTTTTATAAAACGTTTCTCATTGAGTATACCAAATTGAAAAGGCTTAATCTATAGTGACACTTACAAACATCACTGGATTTTATTAAATAAAAAGTCAAAAATAGCGCATTTTCTTTATTATTAATCGTATATCCAAATTATAAGCTATATTTGTCCAAATACTTCGACAATATCTCTACACATCCTATACTAGCAAGGCTATAATATATATATAATCAAATAGTTAATTTTTTAATTATTTTGAAAGGAAGTCTTATTTTGCTAAAAAACAAATATATTAACTCATCTACTACCTATCAATCGATTATCATCCTTTGTTTCAGCTTGTTCTTTTTAACGTTACCAATTTATACTACACAAGCTGCTACATCATACACGCCTCCTGTAGGTTATCCAATGGGGGCTGCCACGAATGTCACTGGTTTCGCTGGTGGTACAATCACGTTTAATTCTAATGATATTGACTCCCTACAAGGTTAATTTTTTGCCAAAACATTTACTTCCTCAGGTACCGCCGGAGGTTCTTCTATAAAATACTTACAAAATTATGCTCATGATTCAACTGCTAATTTAACTGATGCTGATTATGCAAAGGTTAATCCTACAATGATTTCAGAAAATATTACCGGGGCTGATATGATTCAGTGGTATGGTAATAAAAATAGCTTTGTTTTTTCAAAATCTAATGATAAAGTCAAAGATTTATCATACTATCTACAGAATTCTCCCCCTGATGATGAAATCGCAAAAGCCATTGCTGGTTGGTCCATACCTTCAAGTAATGCCGGTTACGCTGATGCTATCAAGCAATTTAATGCAAAAAAAGATACTATTGATAAACTTTCTGATTTTCCTGTTATGTCAAGCAATGATATTTCATCATTTGCTGATGCTACTCAAAATATTACTGATGTCAGTGATTATTACGCTAGTTTCACTTCAACAAATTTCTCAAACTCTAAAGCAACAGGTTCTACTACTAAATCTAATAATGCTATCAAACGTGTTGATTTAAATACAGATAAATCAATTGATGCTGAAAAATATGCACCTGGTAAAACGGTTATTCAATTAACCGTTGATATGAATACTGCTTCAACAGATCAAGGCGTTGTCTTTGCAGATATTGATGGCTCTATTCCTTCATTTGAAGATGCTATTGGTATCAAAATTAATTTAGTCAATTTTGATATTAACACAATGAAAATGCCATTTTTCATGTTAAATTATAAGCATTTTTCTAATAATGATGCTGGTATCAGTTTTAATTTCAATCAAGGTAGCTGGATGACTTTCAATGCGTATCCACCTAAATCTGACGGATCTTCGATAGATTACAAGTTAGCTGGTAATAGTGATGGAACGCTATTTTCCGGACAAAATAGTAATGGTTCAGATACCACCGCTAAAAATCTTCTATCCGATGAACCCGTTGCAATCGATACAACTGATAAAAACTCTAAAAAAGTGAAATCTGTCTACAATACGTCTTCACATATTAGTAATAATTTTAATACTGAAAATGGTAAGATTTTTGTCGGAAGTTGGAAGAGTCCTTTATATGGTTCAGTATTAGCACCTAGTGCTGATGTCGACGTTGATTCAAGTAGCGATGGTCTCTTATATGGGAGTATTGTTACTGGACAAAATATTATTGGTAATTTAAACGTTCCTAGTGACCTTGCCTATCAAAGTATTTTTGATGCGTCTGATGATTTTGGAGATGACGCTATACAAGAATTTTTAAAAGATCCTGATTCAAGTAACTCATCTCATCCTACTATTAAGTCTATTTCGTTACCGGGTTATACTTCTACAGATACTGGATCTGGTACGACTCATTATATTCCACAAATAGACCCTTACGATTTTCACTATTCATTAAACAATATCACTGATGAATTACCTGAAAATACCGTTCAAACAACTAAAAAATCACTTGATACTACAGTCAATATAGATACGAAATCAACAACCGATAAAACTGAAAAATATTACTTATGGTACAGTTTCAATAATGGTCCTTGGGAAAAATATTCAGAAAATGGAACAACTGAACTTACAAATTCTAAACTAGAAATCACTGCAAAAGATGCGGACGATCTTGCAAAACAATACAGTACGGACCATAGTAAATATAAATATGACGAATCTGCTTATACTGATGGGACTACATATTCTAAATTAATTGATGACAATGAATTGATTGGTTATCATCTTTTCCATAAGAATAGAATTTCATATTTAGTCACATCAACTCACGATTCGGGTACCTATTCCAGTTATAGTAATCACACAATTAATGATATCTTAAGCGGTAAAACGAATGATACAATTTCTGCTGCAAATCTCGCAAAATTAAATCCGGATTACACGCCTATTTCATATAATTTACACGTTGCAGGAGATCTTTTAGTATCCTATCCAAAAGTATTTGATTTTGGTAATTTTACAGCAGGAACTTCTGAAAAAACACCTACAGTAACTGCAACTGGTTTGTTAACTGTCGATAATCCTTTTGGACTTAACTGGAATTTAGTTGTTAGCACAAGTGATAAAGATAATCTAAGTGATCCTTTCTTTATTCCCGATCAACTTGGTTGGTTTGAAAAATTGCAAACGAGTATGCTTGGTAATTCCACAATCACTTATGGGAATGCCTCAGATATTAAAACAATTACATCTAAAGATACTCTTTTAAGTTTAAACTCAACTATTTTTGATTCTGATACAACATCAGTTATTAGTAAAAACTACTATTCTGCACAATTATCATTAAGTCTAAAAACTAAAAAAATTACTCATCCTGGTAAATTTCAAGATAACGCAACTTGGTCATTATCATCACCAAGTATCGTTGTAGATTCATCAAAAGAATAAGAAATCTAATCGACAAAAAGACGCCTAATAAAAATTAGACGTCTTTTTGATTACCATTCATTTTGATTACTTATTTTCTAGTGATTCTTCCTTATCTTTTTTTCTTCTTTTTAAAATAATAAAAAGTAAGAATAAAACTAATAAAATTAATAAAGCAATAATACCAATAATTAACCACAATAACCAAGATATATGAGGCTCTGCTGCCTTATTATCTGATTTAATCTGTTTAATATTGGCTTTAGTAATTGTAAATGAATTCGTTGCTTTCCAAGATTTATTATTTCCGGTAACGGTATAATGGACATCATATTTACCAGCGATTAACTTGGCTTTAGTTAAGTCTAATGCATAGCTAAATTTAGCGTTGGGTGCAAAATCAACGTCCTTAATTGTTTTGTCATATAAAACAGTACTACTACTATCTTCTGTAATAGTTGCTTTAATTGTTGTTGGTCCAATCACAATGGGTACATCATTTTGCATATTTGTTTGTAGTGAAACTTTATTAAATGCGTTCAATACCACTTTAGAATCGCCAATTGTCATTTTGGGATTAGGATTATCGACCGTTTCAGATTCTCTAATGACTGCTTGAACAACGTACGCAAATCGATTAGTAATTGAAATACCTTTTCCTTTATTCTTTTCCTTAATAACTTTTTCTTGTACGTTAAAGCCACCTAAAATAATACCGGAAAATGACGTAGCGGGTGTTTTCACTGTAAACGTAACTGTTGCTGTTTTTTTAGGTCCAACCACAACATCTTGTTTTTTTGAGACAAGTTCTGAAAATTGATACTTAGCAGTCGCTGGCTTTTTTACATTTGTCTTATCATAGACAATTAGTCCATTCGTATTTGTATATGAACTATTAGGGCTCACAACAATCGTTTTAGTATCGTTTTCTAAGTTCTTAATTTTCAATGCCAATGTCTGTGTTGAGTTAGGGTTCATTTTAATATCAAATTGTGCTGCCTCTCGATATTGATTAGCAGGCGTTACTTTGGCTACCGTAAACCCGGCACTATTAGACTTTGCATAGACATTGGTCGATACAGTAATAAGTGTGACTATCGCGATAGCTAAAAAGCTTAAAACTATTTTTCTTAATTTCATTATTTCGATTCTCCTTAAAAAAAAAGACTGCCTTAGGCGGTCTTTTTTCTGTTACGTTTTAATTAGCTTAGTTAAAAGCTGCTGCACTAGCATTTCCTTGAGTTGCAGTCCATGTTAAATCAGCTGAAGTTGTTGCAATTTTAGTATTTTTACCAAGTTTTAATGTTGCACTATTGTCAGCATATGACAATGTTGTAGCACCAGCGCCTGTTGTAGCTGTCGCGACAGGAGCTGCAGCACCAGCTGGTGTTAAAGTAGCAGCAGATGCTGTAGCATCTGAGTCTGTTTTAACTGTAGCAGATGCAAGATCTAATGAGCTAACCTTAACTTCAGCATCAGCCATCACACCTAATTGTGCAGTAACATTCCAACCACTATCTGTACCTACGTAATCGGCTACATCTAAAGCTTGAGAAGCATCTTTTGCGCCAGTTGATGTAATATCTGTACCAGTCGTAACTAATGCTTCATTTAGTTTTGTTGTGAAACTGAACGATGGTGCACCCGTTTGAGTAAAAGTACCTGCTTCAATGTTTAAACTAGCTGTACCTTTACCATCTGTTGAATCCGCTGAAACACTTGAGCCAACAACTGCTGTTGAACCAAGTACTAATGCTGCAATTAAAAATAAATTCTTTTTCATAATATAAATTCCTCCCATTTATTGATTAAGCCAATGCTTGAAAAGGGGACGTTGACCTTTACCTAATAGTACCATATAATTTACATAAGATTCAACTGTAATATTATCAGAAGAAACTCTATGATTAAGTCCATATACGCCAATTAATATAGCGTTTACATGTTATTTACAAGTATTTTTTTAGGTTTAATTTTTTCAAACCATTTACTGAAAGTGTACAATCAATTTTTAAATAGAATGATTCCTACCTACCCCCACTTTATAACCATTAAAGGTAGAGCCTTTAGTCATTAATAACCTTTTTTTAAGTTAACTAGAATTTAAGTGTTACTATCAATTATACTTTAAGTCCGCTTATTAAAAAGATTCGATTATCCTAGTTCAAACAAGCTCAAATGGCGGTACGCTTACTTTTTAAGAAAAGCCAACAACTTCTAATGAAATTGATTTCAGCTCTTCTAATAAGACGATTTTCGATTTACCCTCATCAAGTCTTAGTGATGGTACAACAAGTTCTGTAATTAACAAATCTTATTATTATGCAAAACTAACTTTAGATTTTACAACTTCAATTTTTGATACGACAGGGAAATATAATTACGATTCACTCTGGGCTATTTCACCAACTAAAGATAGCGGTATCGTAAATGAGTCAACTAAATAATTCTAAATAAAAAAGGTTTACTCCGTTAAGTAACTAACTGAGTAAACCTCTTTTTTTGTGTCGAAATTTCTAATTATTTACAGGACATCTTTGATATCTGTATCCCCATCATGCATCGTAATTACTTTTCCGATTGTATTATCATGTGCGATAACTGAAACTAAGACGTCTGCCACGTTTTCAAGTGAGTTAGAGCCCGCTTGACCATCATTTAATGTTACTTTACCAGTACCTGGCTCATCTACTAAGGTGCCTGGCTGAAGAATTGTATATTCTAATTGCGTATTCTTCATTAGCCAATTATCAGCATAAAACTTAGCAGTCATATAATCTCTTAATGATGAAACTTCAATTTTTTCTCTATCCAAAGAGTAAACGGAACTCAACATTACAAAACGCTTAACATGAGCTATTTCAGCTGCTTCCATCGTTTTAACTGCCCCATCTAGATCAATCTTCATTAAGTCTTTGCCGCCAGAACCAGCAACAAATAATATGGCATCAACAGCCTGCATATTCTTGACTAATTTATCTATACCTTCTAACAAATCAACATAGACATAAGTAATATTACCTTTATCTAAATTATCTGTATGTCTTGAACCCGCCAAGACTTGGTAACCTTTATCAGCTAATTTACTTGTTACTTTTTGGCCAATTCGACCATTCGATCCAACAACTAATACTCTTTTTATTTCTGTCATCATTTATACACTCCTTCGTTTTATCCTGACTAAAGTCTACATCTTTCTCGACTAAAATGGTATGACTTACACTCGTAAGTTAACGACAAAAAGACAGTCACTATTTTTACCATGACTGTCTCAGTTGATTACTAATTAATTTAATTTAAATTCTGTAACTGTTTTGTACGTATCGCCTACACGTAAAACAATATCACCAAATTCAGGGAATTGTTCAGATCCAGGTGCTGATTGTGTTTCAAATGTAATTGCTGCATGATTAGCTAATTTTTTACCATGCATAATTGGCGTTACTTCACCAAAGTTAGCCGTGAAGATAACTAAACTTGTTGCATCAGTTGAAACTGAGACAGAAACTTCTTTATCTGGACTAACTAATTTTGCTGATTCTTTACCAACTGCAGGATTATTCAAGAAAAAGGGATGATCGATACCATTAACTTGATTTTTTTGAGCAAAATCACTTGTGAAAACGTCATGTAATGTCTTAGCTTGACGGAAATCGTAAGGCGTTCCATCAACAGACATCTTTTTACCTGTTGGAATTGAATCGGGTTCTAATGGTGCAAACTTATCGCTATCTACTTGTAATAAATTGTCATCTATTGTTTCTGTGACGTCACCCATAACATTAAAGTAAACATGATTTGTTGGATTATATAGTGTATCTTTATCCGTTTTAGCAGTCGTTTCAAGATGCCAAATGTTATCATTATTTAATAGATATTTTACATCAATTGCCATGTTTCCAGGGAAACCATGTTCGCCTTCTGGGCTATCTAAATGAAAAATAACAGCTATTTCATTTTCGTTTTCACTTATTTTATACGTCCACTTTTTAGTATCAAATCCTGGCGTACCACCATGCAATGTATTTGTACCTTCGTTAATTTGCACTTGGTAGCTTTGATCATTAATGTTGAATTTACCATCTTTAATACGTCCAGCAACACGACCAATTGAAGCGCCAATAAAACTATCTTTTTCTAAGTATTCATTTGCTGAATCAAATCCAAGAACAATTTCTCGTTTTCCAGTACTTGTGGGTACCTTGAGGCTAACAATTCTAGCCCCTAAATCTGTGAGTGATAATTCAAACCCATTATCATTTATAATCGTTATTAAATCATAGTCATTTCCAAAATCCTTTGTTTTAACTTGCATATTTATCTCCTCCGCTTACTGTATTTGTCCATTCTTATTAATACTAGTCCATTTTAATTAGATATTCAAGAAAGCGTTTACTTTTTTATTGAATAATTACCTTTATTTTACTGAAAATGACATAACCAACCTTTATTTCTGTTATTTCTCTAAAATGTAACGTCATTATAAGCGAATAACTATAATAAATACAAATGTATAGTTCGTTTTTTGTTATCATGTTTATGGAATATTATGTTTATTTATCATTAAAAGATTAATAGCCGAATTATTAATTGATTTATTTTTTAATTATTAGTATACTTACATTATTAATATAAAAGGAGTTTACAATGACAAAAAAACGCGTTTATCTTGCAGGACCCTTTTTCACTCCAGAACAAAAAGAACGATTAGATTTGGTAGCCGATCTCCTAAGTAAAAATCCAACAATTAACGCAGATGCAATTCATCTTCCAGGAAACGTTCAATATCCAGATGCGGACTTCGGCACATTTGAATGGCAAACAGCTACCTTCCAAAATGATATTCGCCAAATTGATCAAGCAGATATCGTTGTTGCAGTTCTTGATTATCAATTGGAAGAAAACAATGATGAAGCTGACTCAGGTACTGTTTGGGAATGTGGTTATGCTCATGCCAATCGCAAACCTGTTATTTTAGTTCGCCAAAATAAAGGTATTCCCTTAAATCTAATGCTTGCTGGAAGTTATACAGCAATGTTTGATGGTTTAGAAGATATCCAAAATTTAGCAACCTACGATTTTAAGGTTTTACAAAATAAGTATGTTGATTTATCAATTTTTTAATTGATCCAATGTTTCACGTGAAACAAAAATACTCTATGCTATAAATCTTTTAAATCGGATTTAAATACAGTAACAGATATTATTTTTATATTTCTAGTACTGTATTTTTTTCTCTCACAAATTGAAGCACCAAACAGTTAATAATATGAAAGAACTTATTAACTAACGACTTATTATGTTTGCTAGTTCAATAACAAACGTATTTCTTATAAATTAAAAAGTATGACCCAATAGAAATATAATTGGGTCATACTTTAGTATCTTAAATACTATTTAAATGCCTAACATCATTGTTACTATTTAACAATAGTTAACAATGAACCGTTTTCATCAATAAAAATTATCCTCGTGCTAATAATAAGTTAAATAAACCGCCCATTGTTTTATCCGATAATTCGATTTCTTTACCAGCTTCTGTCACTTTAGTAATTTCATAATAATCTTCAAATTCGGGTACTTCTAATTCCATCATCGCAACAAAAGCAGCAGCTGTTTTGTAAGTTGCTTGTAATTCTTCTCCATGAATGTAATTAATAACTAGCATAATTGTATCCCCTTATTGTTTTCTTTAAATAAGTTCCGTTTTTTTTATATCATCAACCGTTTTTGTTCCAGCTAATTGCATATCAATTGTTAATTCCTTAGCTAAATGTTCAAAGACTGATTGAACGCCTTTCGCACCACCCAAATGAAGCCCATAAACCATTGGACGGCCAATGGCAACGACATCCGCCCCACTAGCAAGCGCTTTAAATATATGTGAACCACGACGAACGCCACTATCAAAGACAATTGGCACTCGTTTATTGACCTTCTTAGCAATTAACTCAAGAACATCAAACGATGCAGGTCCGCCATCTAGTTGCCGACCGCCATGATTTGAAACCCAAATACCTTTAGCTCCAGCTTCAATAATAGCATCAACATCCAATGGTGATTGAATACCTTTAACGAAAACGGGTAAGTCAGTATAATCAGAAATACTCTTAATATCTGCTAAACTCAATGTTTGTTTAGCATTAGCATAAATAGCTGCGATTCCTTGTCCTTCACCTTCACCATATTCAGCTAAATTAGCCATTGGTTGAGGGAAGATAAATTTATTAATACTATCAGCTTCACGATTACCACCTAGTGTTGAATCAGCTGTTAATATGATAGCCTTCATCCCCACTTCTTTGGCTTGATCTAATAAAAAATGATTAAATTTATCATCTTTACTCATATACAATTGGAAAAATTGAGGTCCACCAGTTCCTCCATTATATGTTTCTGAAATCGTTTTATTTGAATACGTACTAAGCGACATAATTGAACCAACTGCGGCCATCCCCTTAGCAGTATCAATTTCACCTTGTTCATGGGCTAGCCCCTGTGCCGCAACTGGAGCTGCTATCATTGGCATTTGTAAATCAATACCCATAAATGTTGTTGATAAATCCGGATTTTCGATATTTTGTAAAACTCGAGGTGAAATTTGCTTATGATTAAATGCACTTGTATTTTCGCGTAACGTCCATTCATCCTCAGCTCCACCAGCAATATACCCAAATGCACCCTTTTCCATACGTGCTTCCACTAATTTTTCTAATGATTGAACATTGGTGATTTCAATCGAATGTTCTTCTTGACTTGCTTGATATCCCATAATTGTATCCCCCTATACTATTTATACTTGTAGTGTAGCCCTTAATAATAAATACTGTCATCAATAACACTTACTATATGTCAATAACGGCTATATAATTATTCAATCCATACAACAATGGCTAATCAAAGAATTACTAATTTGATATTAACTATTTTGGTCGAATTAATTTATATTGCTCTCCTAAGTTAGCGTATTCTGGTCCAGCCAGCCTCGCCACTGGATCTAATTTTTTAGCATTAATATACATTTTTTCTTTATCCAAAACATCATCTTCTATGTGAAAACAAACCACTTCAAGAATAAATAAATCCGTAATAATCTTACCATCATCCATAATAGGAACATACTGGTTCAATATAACTTCAAACCTCGCTTTAACACCATCAATCCCTGGCACCAATACCTTATTACTAGGAACCGTTGTTAATTTCAATTCGGAAACTTCACTCTCGTCTAGTCCAAAACTAGCAGCGCTCTGATTAACAAATTCCATTAATTCACGTGTTGGTAATTGGACCACAGCCTGTTTCGAACTAACTAAATTAGCCGCGGTGTGTTTCATTTCACCATTTCTACGTCGATTAATTGATATCGACATTAATGGCAACGTATCCGATACAACACTAAAAAAACTAAACGGAGCTAAATTAATTAGTCCCGTCTCATTTACAGTAGTAACCCATGCTATGGGTCTCGGAATTAATGTACCAGACATTAATTTGTACTGATTTTTAGCCGATAATTCGTTACTATTAAATGAAATCATCTTATATTATTCCTCAATTTTTAATCTATTGGTCTTATCTAACCATTGTTTAGCATTCCGTAATTCTAATTCTGAAATTTGATGTGATTGTTCAGCCTCAAAACTGGTAAATTCAATATTAAATTCTCGACAAAACTTCTTTAGTTCATCAAAATTTGATTTTGAAACAATTGGATCTAAAAATCCATATGAACCCCAAATTTTAATATCACTTAAGTCGACAGTCGCTTTAATATTTTCCGATAACACCATAGGATGTAGTAAAACAGCTGTTTTAAATAGTGCCTGTTCCGTTAATAATGAATGGAAGGCAACGTTAGCCCCATTAGAATAACCTAGGACAATTAATTTTTCTGGATCAAAAGCGTACTTCACAGCTAACTCATTAATTACAGTCATTAACCAATTTGTCTCTACAGATAAACTATTTAAATCGAAATCACCATCCGGTAAATGTGCAAAATAGCGTGTTAAACCATTCTCTATTAACCGTCCACGAATGCCAATTTTAGGACTATCTGGAGCCAAAAAATCTGCAATTGATAGTAAATCTGATTCCGTTCCACCAGTTCCATGCAACATTAAGATTGTCGCATTGCCAACCCTACCAGCTTTATAAGATGTAATTGCTTCTGCCATATCTATAACTTCTTGTCTGAATTGAAATTAACTAAGTGAGCTTCAATATCTGCACGTTGGTCTTCTAAAAATGGTGGTAACTCTAGGTGAATACCAGCTTCTTCATATGTTTCATCTTGCAAGAATCCAGGACCATCCGTTGCAATTTCAAATAATACACCTTCACCAGGACGGAAATACTCTGATTTAAAATAGAATCGGTCAACAAAACCTGAATCACGAATACCAACTCTTTGTATTTGTTCAATCCAATAGTTTAATGACTCTTCATCTTCTGTCCTGAAAGCAATATGATGAACTGTTCCATATGCTTGAATCTCATTCGGTAAATCTTGGTCTTCTTCGATAATAATTTGTGCGCCATGTCCACCATCGTTCAATTCATATAATGTACGTTGATTTTCTGTGGCAATTTTATCAAATCCCAATAATTGTCTTAACACAATATCCATACGTTCTGGATAATCCACTGTAATAATTGTTGTTCCTAACCCATTAATTGCGAACATCTTGGGAACCGGACTATATAATTAAGGTGTCCCAGCTTCCACACCATGATTACGTTCGTCAGAAATTAATTGATATTGCTCATGATCAAAATCATAAAAATTCATTGTTTTACTGCCAAAATTCATTTCAATTTCATCATGTTTAATATCATAATCGTCAAATCGTTCTGCCCAAAAATCTAGGGCATCATCGCTAGGAACTCTAAATCCAATTCTCGAAATACCATTTTTTCCTTTTG
The DNA here is from genome assembly GCF_056781995.1 of Dellaglioa sp. CoH-57-MRSF-18. The sequence goes on along the minus strand of NZ_JBXAXX010000001.1, from coordinate 368,935 downwards.
TGCCTTGAAATAAACCCGGAAAATCAAAAAAGGTAATATCGGTTCCTGCCGATCCCATATCATCCGTAAAGTATAGATGATAGGTTCTAACATCATCTTGATTTACTGTTTTTTTAATTAAATGTAATCCTAATATTTCTGTCATAAAATGAAACATTTTTGGTGAACTTGAAGTAATAGCTGTAATATGATGTAATCCTAATAATTTAGTGTTCATGATTGATACCCCCAATTTATTTAATAAACTTAAATTATCACACTTACTAAAAGTAAGCAATTTATTTAACCTAATTATTTTATACTTAAGTCTGATAACCTTAATCTATACTTTAGAAGATTCATTTATTAAACAAGTTACAAATTCTTGAATTGGCTTTGGTAGTTCGTTTCTTCCAACAAGGTAGAATTCACGCTGATACTGTTTTGATAGTACTTTGACTGGTATCTCTGGGTAATCAGTCAGTGCAGTCTGTGAAACAATTGATTGCCCTATACCTTGTCTGAGCAATTGAATAATTAATGAATTACTTTTAATCGTCATGAAGTGCTCTAACGTTAAATTATTTGCTTTTAAGTAGTTAATTGAATAATGATAAACACCTGATCCATGTTCTCTAAGTAACCACGGCTCATCCTCATTACCAGCCCAAACTAATTGATCAGTCGTCAACGAGTAACGTTTAATATTCTTCTCAGTCAACGGTTTTTCAATAAATCCAAAATCTAACTTATGTTGCTTTAATTGTTCCATAATTTGTGATGAATTAAGAACGCTAACTTCTAATTCTAATCGTTTTAGAGATTCCTTATTTTTGCGTAACAGGTCAGGTAGTAAGTATGCTGCAGTGGTGTGTGAGGCAGCTATTTTACAGGCAATTTTCTGATCAGTTTTTTGATGTTTTAAGGCAAATAAATCTTGCTGCCATAAATCTAGTAATTGCTGTGTTTGCTGGTAAAGTAGCGTTCCACTCTCGGTAGGTACAATTTGTTGTCGGCCATTTCTTTCAAATAACATAACACCTAATGTTTCTTCCAATTGCTTAATTTGAACTGAAATCGTTGGTTGTGATAAAAATAGTAGTTGCGCACTAGTAGTAAAGTTCCTTGTTTCATAAACTGATTTAAAAATTTCTAAATTTTTAAAAATATTAACCACTTCCATTCGTTTTATTAATAGTACTTATTATAAAGATTTATTTTATTAATTAAAAGAAATCAGCTATAGTTAAAGTATTGTTTAGAGAGGATGATCATATTGAAAAAAATAACTAACTTACTACCAGGATTTATCGTTGCCTTACTAATTGGGCTTGCCAGCTATTTTATTGCTAAACTTTGGTTGCCCATGTTAGGTGGTGCAACTATTGCTTTATTCATTGGAATCATTTTAGGTAATACTGTTCTACATCAACCCACACTAACGGCCGGAACTAAATTTTCTGAGAAACGTTTATTAGAATACTCAGTTCTTTTGTTAGGTGCGACTATCACATTTCAAAGTATTAAAGAAATTGGTTTAAATGGCTTACTTTTTACTTTTCTTCAAATGAGTATCACAATTATTTTTGCAATTTGGCTAGGTAAAAAATTAGCCTTTGGTGAAGGTACTTACTTATTAATGGCCGGTGGAAATGCTGTCTGTGGTTCATCAGCCATTGGTGCAATTGCCCCAGTTATTGATGCTGATAATGAAGAAACTGGAATTTCAATTACGTTAGTTAATCTAATGGGAACCATTTTAATGTTAACATTACCTATTATTGGAACCCTCCTCTGGGGTGGTAACAATGTTTTCAGAGGTGTCTTAATTGGTGGAACTGTGCAATCTGTTGGGCAAGTAGTTGCAAGTGCAACTATGCTAAATCAGGATGTCATCGTAACTGCTACATTGTTCAAAATATTAAGAATTATTTGTTTAGTATTTGTTATTACTATTTTTAGCTATTTACACAGCAAGAATCAACCTACCCAAAAAGCGTCACAAGTAACAACAAAAAAATCAACTTTAGTTCCTTGGTATGTTATTGGATTTTTAACACTTTGTGTCCTTAATAGTTTACATTTTTTACCTTCACGAATTGGTGAAACTGCACATTTTCTAAGTACATGGTGTGAAATAATCGCCTTAGCTGCTATTGGCCTTCGGTTAAATTTAAAATCACTATTTAGTCAAGGCAAGCGTTTATTACTTTATGCTGGTGGTATTATGCTTGTTCAAGTAGTATTAGCAATCGGTTTAATTACAATTTTATTTTAAAAAAATAATCATATGACCTGGCCATAATATGCCAAAGTCATATGATCATTTTTTTATTCAGATTATAATTTAAAGATGCGTTCTTGCCGGTCAAAACTCTGATCAGCAAACCAACCTTCCAACAATGTTAATTGCTGCCGTTCAAAAATGATTTCCTTATTTTTAGCCAAGCACTTAATCACATGTCCGGCTGTTTCACGAGTAGTCCCGCTAACTAACGCTAGCTCTTTAATCGTGACACGATAAGGAATAACGACATGCTTTTCTGTGAAATCAGCACCTAATTGTTCTGCTAAAATATTGATAGCTTGTACAATTCGATCATGAGCACTAGACGTTACCATTCTTTGCACTTGATTCTCTGTAGCGCTTAGAATTGTTGACATCTCCCTTATTGATCGAGTAGCCATCAGAATATTTTGCTTCAATATCCGTTCAACTAAGGCCATTGGGAAATAGACGATTTGTATATCCGTCATGGCTCTCGCTAAATAAGGGTAATTTTTATCACTTAGTAAGCCTCGATACGGAAATCCTAAGTCATTTTTGATATATGAATAAAATCCAAAGTCGCCATCAATATCAAATCGTTCAACCCGTATTACGCCTTCTATTAAAAAATAAAAACGTGTACGTTGATCATTTTCGTCAAAAAGAACCTGACCTTTTTGGAACGATTTGATACTCATGTTGTTCATTAGTAAATTGGCTTCTTCATCAGTAAGTGCTTCAAAATCTGATAATTTTCTTAAATACTGCATATATTGGGGTACTGCTTTAATTTTTTGCATTGTTTGATCCCCTCCACTAATTACTAACTCCCTAAACTCTCTCCTTTATCATTTTAACATGGATATTCCTTGGCCACAATTTACCTTACAACTTTGTTAGCTAGTTCAGCTTAACTATCGCTTTTTATTAACCTTTTACGATAACTGTCCCAGCATCATTATCTAATAATTGACTGATGTTTTCTAAAGATGTCACAATTGCGCGACCCTTTTTACTTGCTTCAACGAATTCAATCGCAGCTTCAATCTTAGGTAACATACTACCTTTAGCGAATTGATCTTCTTTGATATATTCTTTTAATTCAGAAACAGTTACCTGTTCTAATTTTTCTTGATTAGGTTTATTGAAGTTAACATAAACATTATCAACACTCGTCAAAATAATAAGTAAATCAGCATCTACCAATTCAGCTAATTTTTCTGAAGCGAAATCTTTATCAATAACAGCTTCTACGCCATGTAATTTACCGTTTTCTTCAACAACAGGAACACCACCGCCACCAACAGAAATTGAAATAACACCATTTTCTGTTAATTGATCGATTGTTTTGTATTCTTTAATCCCAGTTGGACGTGGTGAAGGAACAACACGACGCCATCCACGACCAGCATCTTCAACAAATGTCATCTCTTCATGTGCAGCCATTTCTGCTTTAGCAGCTGTTTCTGAATAGAATGGACCAACTGGTTTAGTTGGGTTACTAAATGCAGCATCATTTTGATCAACGATAACTTGTGTCACAATAGTTGCAACTTCTTTATTGATTCCTTTTTCAACCAATGCATTATCCAATGCATTTTGCATCCAATAACCAATACTTCCTTGTGTCATTGCAACACAAGTATCTAATGGTAAGGCTGGGTTCTTTTCAGAAACTGCAGCTGCTTGTTGAAGTAATAAGTTCCCAACTTGTGGACCATTACCATGAGAGATAATTAATTTATCCCCTTTTTCAACAAATTTAACAAGATATTCAGCTGTTTCTCGCAATGCTTTTTGTTGTGCCTCAGCACTAGCATCCTTTGATAAAATAGCATTTCCACCTAAAGCAATAACAATTTTTCTTGACATATTAATCGACTCCTCATTTTTTTATTTATTAAACAACCATTTTTCCTGAAGCAATTAACCAAATACCAATGCAAGCACCAATAATTATAACCAGGGTTATACCTATTTCGCCTTTTGATAAGAATTTTTCACCTTGTGCTACTCTTGCTTTCCCATAGAAGTAAATCCCTGGAATGTAAGCGATTAAACAGAGTAATAAATAACTGATACCGGCCATAATAATCCCGGCAACTTGGAATAATAGCGCAATTAAACCATATACTAATTGTGCTTTATTGCCTTTTTCATCAATATGTTGAATTGAGTATTTAACTTGATACATCGCAACTAAGATATAACAAACAATAATTGAAGCTGTACATAGTGAATAAGCAAAATTATAAGCCTTATCTGTGAATAAAAGCGTGAAAAGGAATAATTGTACTAATCCGCCTGTTACGATTAAAGCAAAAGTTGGTGCTTTTTTATCATTAACTTTACCAAAGTAACCGGGTAATAATTTACTTTTGGCCATTAATAACATTGTTTCTGCTGGAAGCATTGTCCATGATAACCATGCACCCAAAATTGAAACAATTAAGCCAATACCGATAACGTAACCACCAACTGGTCCAACCATTTCAACAGCAATATATAACATTGCTGGTTGATGAATTGAAGCTAATTGTGCTTGTGTCAAAATACCGTATGGTAACATTGAAGCTAAAACGTAAACGACTAATAAACTAATTAAGCCAATGATTGTAGCCTTACCTGCATCAGATTTCTTTTCTGCACGAGAAGACAACATTGATGCCCCTTCGATACCTACAAAGACCCACATCATAACCATCATACATTTTTTAATTTGTGAAGCGACATCGCCAACAACGAAGTTATGACTCATTGTGCCCCAGAAGTTAGCTGTAAAAATATCGATCTTGAATAAGAATATAGCAACAACAATAAATACAAAAATTGGAATTAATTTGCAGACCGTAACAATCGCATTGATTGCTGCTGCACCTTCAATACCGCGATTAACAAAGTATGTTAATCCCCAGCAAAGGATACTTGCAATTAAAATTGAAGGTAGATTTTGTCCTGATTTAAAGATAGGGAAAAAGTAACCAACCGCACTCATCAAGATTGTAGCGAATGCAACGTTTCCTAACCAAGCAGATAACCAGTAACCCCAACCACTGATGAATCCAGCGAATGGTCCAAATCCTTTTTCTGCATAAGTAAAAATACCTTCTAAATCTGGTTCTTTATTTAATAAGTTATTCAATGAAAGAGATAACATCAAAATACCAATTCCGACAATTACCCAACCAATTAGAGCAGGACCGGGTGAAGATGCATTGGCTAAATCAGAGGTTAGTCCGAAGACCCCACCACCAATAGAAGAACTAATAACTAACGCGACTAGCGCCATTAAACTAATTTTTTTAACTGTATGTTTTTCGTCCATAATTTAACTGCCTACTTTCTTTATTAAAAATAAAAAGGGACCTAATCTAAAGTCTTGCTCCAGATTAGTCCCCCTAATGACAGCCTATTTTTTTGCAGAGACACTTCCCTGTTAAGTTACTTTCACCGTTAAAAACAAACTATCATAATGTTATTAAACGCGTGGAATGAATAAGTTTCCTGCAGTTGCAGCCATAATTGCTTTGATTGAATGCATTCTGTTTTCTGCTTCTTCAAATTGACGCGCATATTTACTACGGAATGCTTCGTCAGTAATTTCCATTTCTTTAACACCATATTTTTCGAACATTTCTTTACCATATTCAGTTTCAATGCCATGGAATGCTGGTAAACAATGCATGATGATCATATTTTCATTACCAGTCTTTTTAACCATGTCCATGTTTAATTGGTATGGTTTCAATGTGTTAATACGTTCTTCGAATTTATCTTCTTCACCCATTGATACCCAAACATCTGTGTAAAGAATATCTGAACCTTTAACCCCTTTATCAACGTCTGAAGTAATCATGTTCTTGCTTCCTGATTTTTTAGCAAATTCAGCAGCAAATTTTTGAACTTCTTCAGTTGGTTGTAATGAGTCAGGTGCAACGATATGAATATTTACACCTAACATTGATCCAGTTACCAAAAGGCTGTTAGCCATATTGTTACGGCCATCCCCAACGTATGTTAATGTGATGCCTTTTAATTTGCCAAAGTTTTCTTTAACAGTCATAAAATCAGCAATCATTTGTGTTGGATGCCATTCATCAGTTAAACCATTCCATACAGGAACGCCTGAGAATTTAGCTAATCCTTCAACAACATCTTGGCTGAATCCACGGAATTCAATACCGTCGAACATACTACCTAATACTTTAGCTGTATCTTCAACTGATTCTTTTTTACCTAATTGAATATCATTTTTTCCAAGAAATTCAGGATGAGCACCTAAATCAACTGATGCTGTTGTGAAAGCAGCACGTGTTCTTGTTGAATTTTTTTCAAAAAGTAAGGCAATATTCTTACCTTGAAGATATTTATGAGGGATTCCACGTTTTTTCAAATCTTTTAAATGAATTGAGAAATCGATTAAATATTCTAATTCTTCTGGAGTAAAATCTTTTTCTGCTAAAAGACTGCGACCTTGAAAGACTGTGTTTGACATATTAATTTCCACCTTTTTTAAATTTTATTTTTTTAAGTCTTCACGAACGATAGGCATACTCATACAACGTGGACCACCACGACCTCGTGATAATTCGGCTGAAATAACTTCAATAACTTTAATTCCATAACTTCTTAGGACTTCATTTGAAACGTAGTTACGATTATAAGTTACAACTGTATTAGGAGCGATTGCCAATGTATTTGAACCATCATTCCATTGTTCACGAGGTGCAACTACTGCATCGCCGTTACCAACTGGAATTAAGATAAGTTCTGGTACTTTTAAGACTTCACGTAAGACATTTTGTAAGTCTGTACGATGTGAAATGTTAATGTGGTTATCTTTACCTGGTTCTAAGATAAATGTATCAACGTTTCCGCCATTATCTTGGATTCCTGGATGAATTGTAAATTTATCGTAATCAATCATTGTGAACACTGTATCCAAATGCATCATTGCACGGTTATTAGGGATTTTAATTGCTAGAATCTTATCAAAGCCACTGTGTTTTGCAAATAATACTTGTGCTAATTCTTCGATTGAACGAGCTGAAGTACGTTGCGAAATACCAATTGCAAGAACGTGGTCGTTTAAAATTAATTCGTCTCCACCTTCCATACGGTCGAGATGGTTACGACTACGCCATACGTTTACGCCTTTATTAGCAAAACGTGGATGGTATTCCATAATGTATTCCATAAATAATGATTCGCGACGACGTGCAGCGAATGTCATACGGTTAATTGTTAAACCATCACCCATTGATGCTGCTGGGTCACGTGTAAAGTAAAGGTTAGGCATTGGATCCATAAAGAATGGATAGTCTTCAGAAGAACTTAAATCAACTAAAGCATTTGACTTGTAATCGATTTCATTTGTTCTAACGCCAGCCATAATTTTATCAACCATATCTTGTGTTTCCATTGAAAGTAAATATTCTTTCAATGCAGCATGGAGTGTGCTAGAAACTAAACCTGATTCATCTAACATTTTTTCCAAGAATTCTTCTTTTACATTTCCTGCATCTAAAGCTTCTGCAGCCAATGTTTCAAGATAAATTGTTTCAACGCCATTGTCTTGCAATGTTTTTGCGAAAAAATCATGTTCTCTTTGAATTTCAGGTAAGTATGGAATATCGTCAAATAAAAGACGACCCATGATATCTGGTGTTAAGTTTTCAACTTCTTTACCGGGTCTCTTTAACAAAACTGTTTTAAGAGTTCCGATTTCTGATGTTACGTGTACTGGACTTGTCATAATGATTACCTCCCATATATTTATTACATGCATAGCATAACAGGAATAATTAGCCTATATTAGTAAACGCTTACACCTATAATGTGAACTATTTCTCATTATGAGGATTCTTACGGTTCAATATCGTATATTACATTTATAAAACGCTTCCACTACCGTGTTTTTAAAATTATTAAATGAGAAACATTAAAAGTACATTATTTTTATGATAATTCTTACTTTAATAAATTAAGACTTGTAATACTAAGAGTGCACCACCAAATAATAGAACAAAGACAACGACGGGCCAAACGAATTTTACCCAGTGCGAATATCTGATATTTAACATTTGAAGTGTTGCCATAACTAACCCTGTTGGTGCTAAGAAAAGCATTGCATACTGTCCAAATTGATAAGCAGAAACGACAATAAATCTTGGAATATCTGCAGAATCAGCTAATGGCGCAAATATTGGCATTGCTAAAACGGCTAATCCGGATGAAGAAGGTACGATAAATCCAAGGAAGAAGAAAATAACCATCATGATAATTATGAAAATTGGTCCACTTACGCCAACAACTAAAGATGACGCATATTGAAGAATGGTATCTGAAATCAATCCTTGATTTAACACGATATTTATCCCTCTGGCAAGTCCAATAATAAATGACACCCCAACTAAACTAGATGCACCACTGACAAAAGCATCAATGACACCCTTTTCACCTAGACCATCTCGACCTGTACCTGTTAAGAACATAATGGCGATAGCAAATACCAAGAATGAAGATGCCATCGTTGGGAACCACCAACCTTTTGCCATAACGCCCCAAACCATGATTGGGAATGTCACAACAAATAATAATAGAATAATTTTCTTACGAATAGTGAAAACTGATTTATTACCACCTTCACCTGAAGATACTGACCATAATCGATTAAAGTCTTTACTATCTTCATAAGTAATTGAAGCTGTTGGATCATCCTTAACCTTTTTACTATAACGTCCTAAATAAATAATTAAGAAAATAGACCCGACAATCAAACCAACAATCCGCCAAATCATACCTTGCGTAAAATCAATTCCGGCTGCATTTGACGCAATAACAACTGAGAACGGATTAATCGTAGAGAATGTGGTCCCAATAGAACTGGATAAGAAAATTGCCCCCACGCAGACTATCGAATCATAGCCCATCGCGATAAATACTGGTACCAATATTGGATAGAAGGCCACTGCCTCTTCTTCAATCCCGCAAAGAGTTCCGCCTAAAACCATTAAAATTGAAACAAAGAAAATTGATAAAAATTCATGACCTTTGGTTTTCTTAGTTAGCGCAATTAAACCTGATTCAAACGCGCCGCTGACTTTAACAACACCAATTAAACCACCCAGGACTAAAATAAAGACCATAATATCTACGGCTTCAATTGTCCCGTTAACCATACTATTTGTGATATCAGCTGGTCCTGCCGGATTTTGCTTCAATCGCTGATATGTATTAGGTATTGATACTGCTGCCGTAATACCACCTGATGTAAATTGTTTAATATCAATTTTGACATGAAGTTTATCCAATTGATTTTGTGTCGCAGGAACTTTTTTTACATTCCCATGCGCATCGGTAATTTTTAATTCCGTACTTGCCTGATCATAAGATAATTTAGAGTAAGAGCCCGCTGGAATAATCCATGTTGCCATAACTGCAACAATCGTTAATATAAATAAAATAACAAAAGCGCCGGGCATTTTTAACTTAAATTTCTTTTTAGGTACCTTTTCCATTGTTGTCGTTGAATCCATTATAATTTCCTCCTTTAATTGTTTTATACCAAATAGATAGCGGCGTTATCCTTTTACTGTATTTTTATCATGACACCCTCCTCTGCCGGTCGTTTCGCTTGGAGTATATCAACAGTCTACAGTTTCTGGTGTGAAATCGGTTACATTAAAAGTGTGAACCAGCTCACACTTTTTGATTTATCATCTAATTTTACTTTCCACAAAAAGAGAGATAAAAAGTAACTTGTAAATCTACTTTTTATCTCTCTTTGATGCACTAAACTTATTCATGTAATGCTTGTGACAAGCGTTTTAATCCTTCTACTAAAACGGATTCTTTAGCACAGTAACCTAATCTTGCATGTCCTGGCACACCAAATCGGCTTCCAGGTACTAATAAAACCCCATAATCTTTTAATAATTTTTGACAAAATTGTTCATCATCTTCAATTGTTTCAAATTTTATAAATGAAGTCGAGACAGATTTTGGCACTACTAAGCTAACTGCTGGCTCATTTTCCACCCAATCACTTAAAATTTTTAAATTTCGTTTCACAATTTGTCGATTTCTATCCAATACTAATTCTTTATTTTTTAAAATATGAACAGCCATTTGGTCATTAAATACACCTGCACAAATCATCGTATAATCACGGTATTTTCTAAAAATATCTGTAACAGCTGGACTAGCAACCGTCCAACCGATTCTAATACCGGGAGTTGAATAGGTTTTTGATAAACTATTCGTCGCAATACCTTTGTCATATAAATCAACAATTGAACTTACGTCCGTTGTATCATCTAAAGGTAAATAGACCTCATCAACTAATACATATGCGCCGACTTCTTTTGCAATTTTAACGATTTCAGTCATTAGTTTAGTTTCAATTACTGTTCCCGTTGGGTTATTCGCATTATTTAAACAAATCATTTTAGTATCTGGTCGAATAATTGCTCGTAATTCATCCAAATCAGGCATCCATTGATTTTTTTCAGAAATATTCCAAAAATCGACTTCAGCTCCTAATGATTTAGGAATATCATAGAGTTGCTGATAACTAGGATACATAGAAATCACATGATCACCAGGTTCAATCAACGCGTATAGTGCCAGTTGATTTGCTCCTGTTGCACCATTAGTTTGTAAAACTTGTTCCGGCGAAACCGCTTTATAAAGTTTGCTAACCTCTGCTTTAAAAGCTGGGGACCCCTCAATCCAACCATAATTCATCTTTTGTGCATCTAAATCACGATAAAAATCCTGACCATTTTCTTGACCAATATTTAATAATTCGTTCATTGTCATCGATGAAACCGTTCTTTGTGCAATATCATACGTAGCTTTAGATTCATAGACATTTAACCACTCTTCAACGCCAAATCCTGCAATTTCCATAAGTTATCATTCTCCAATCTATATTATTTGTCTTAACGTCCTAAATAATAACAGAAATTAAAAATTAAGCCAGTGTCTGTTTAAATATATTAAAATGACAAATCTGAACTTTTAATTTTATAACATAAAAAATCTGTTGCCAGTAATAGGTTTTCCTATCATCAACAACAGATATTACAGTTTTTAATAAATTATCTAATCTACTAAGGTAAATCCAAATGTGCTACCCAGCGCTTGGATTTTTTTTAACATTAACTTAGGGATACTAGGATCACTCATCGATAACGTTAATTGCCATTTTTCTTGATTTAGCAAATTAGGATTTGCAACTAATGCTGACCCAACAGCAACTAAATCTAATCCCGATTTTAATGCTGTCGTTGCTCTATCAAAAGTATTTAATGAGCCGGCTGCCACGATTGGTACCCGTTGATTAACTAGTTGAGAAACTCTTTGAATATAGGGTTCACCACCCTTTGGACCATCAGTTAACGCATCACCCAACGAAAGGTGCAAATAACTCACCTGTTTAGCAACTAAATTCGTTATCAAAGCTTCTGTATCTTCTAATTTAAGACCATCTGTTTCACGTTCTTCAAGTGTAATTCGGTAACCGATAATAAATTCTTTAGTCGTATTTTCATCAGCCACTCGTTGAACTTCATCAACTACTGCCATAGCAAATCGTAATCTATTTTCTAATGATCCGCCCCACTGATCAGTCCGATGATTATAGTGTGGTGAAAGAAAATTTTGAATTAGAAATCCATGGGCACCGTGAATTTCAATACCATCAAAACCTGCTTGAATTGCACGTTTAGTTGCTGTTCCGAAAGCCTTTATAACTTGTATTAGCTCTTCTTCTGCCAATTCTCGAGGTGTCTGTGCTGGAGCAAATGGTGTTTTTGGTGCTGGTACTGGACTCGCACTAACAACGTCATGATTTGTAATTAATTCTGGTAATGCCTTATTTCCAGCATGATTTAATTGTAAGATGGCCTTTGCCCCACCGGCCTTAATAGCTGTGGCTAACTTCGTCAAACCTGGTATAAATCGATCTTCATAAACACCAATTTCATGATCAAATCCAACACCATTTTCTTGTACATGGCTCGAACCTGTGATAACCATTCCGACCTGTTTTGCACGTTGTTCGTAATAACTAATTTCTGCTTCAGAAACTGTTTGATCATCGTTACTTGCCCATGTTGTCATAGGTGCCATCACAAGTTTATTTTGTAGGGTTATTTGTTCATTTAAATTGAATTTTTTTCGTAAGTTAATTTGCTTAATCATTATAAAATGTTCCTCCTATATCTAATATAGGTTTATAATAAACCTTCAAGTCGACTTGAAGGCAAGCTTTTTATTTATCGGTCATTTTTAACATCTGTTTTACATGATTTTCGTACGTTTCAATTTTATTATCTAAAAAATTATAAGTATCTTGCATCGCCGCGATTTGTTCACCTAATAATCGTTGCTGTTTAATCAAAATCTGTTTACGTTGCTCTTCAGTGGCCTCACCTTGTTGCGTTAGGTCAGCATATTCTTTTAAAATGTTGATTGAAATCCCCGTTTGACGCATATGTTTTGCAAAATTAACCCATTCTAAATCGATTTCATCATAGTCCCGATACCCGCTTGTATTCCGTGATACAGTGGGAATAAGTCCTACTTCCTCATAATATCGTAACGTCGCAGTCGGTAAATCAAACTTCTCACTTACTTTTTTAATATTCAAAATCAAACACTCCTATTCTCATCTTTTTTAATCTCATTAGACAATTAAGATAAAGGATCAGATTAAATTTTATAATGTTTCACATGAAACATTTACATCATTTTTTCAGCTAAGCAGTTACATTCAACCATTTCTGGTGCATTTTTACTTTTTTCATCAATCACACTTTGTAGTTTCACAATATCTGATTGGCTTAACTCAACTTCACTTAATAAATCGGCAATTGTTGAGCCAATTTTCATTTGGCACATATGTTCAAATAATAACTGACTAACATGATCCATCGTCGTTTGTTCTTCTATTAGGGGTTTGTATATGAATGCTCGGCCCTCTTTATCAGCAGATAATGCACCCTTTTTTACTAATCGACCCAATAATGTTTTTATTGTTGGCATTTGCCAATTCTTTTTTTCTTTTAAATTCTTAAATATTTCATTACTAGTACTCTGACCTAATGTCCAGATAACACGCATAACTTCCCACTCAGCGTCGCTAATTTCAATTATTTTTTTATTATTCATTAGTATTGCCCTTCTTTCATTGGTCTTATGATTACAATTGTAAACTAATGTATTTAACCCGTCAATAAGCTATCTTTCAAATTAGTATAATCGGTTAAATACTCATTATTAACTAATACTATCTCATTTTTTAATATTGATTAAACTCATTTGTTTTTGCATATTATTCGTTTCCTTTTTTTAACTTAGCTTTTAAACAAAACAATTGATATACTAGTGTTTATGACTTTAGACTAATTATTTAAGGGGATTTTTTATGACTACTTTTTTTAATCGCTACAAAACATCTTTATTATTACTCTCGGGTCTAATCATAGGTGGGATTGTCGGCTTAATCTTTAAAGAACAAGCTGCTGTCCTTAAACCTTTAGGAGATCTTTTTCTAAATCTAATGTACATGATTTTAGTTCCACTTGTTTTTTTCAGTATTTCATCTGCCATCGCAGAAATGTCTGAAATGAAACGACTTGGTAAAATCATGATTACAACATTAATTGTCTTCCTAACAACGGCTTTCATTGCTGGTGTTATTGGGTATATCGGTGTTCGTCTCTTTAACCCTATTCACGGCGTCAACGTTGATACGATTAAAGGTTTGATGGGTACTGTTAAAGATACATCAACAAAATCATCTGGTTTAGAAACATTAGTTAATACATTCACCGTTAATGACTTTTATCATTTATTATCAAAAGATAATATGTTACAACTAATTATCTTTTCGATTTTAATGGGTACAGCTGCTTCAGCAACCGGTAAAGAATCTAGTGTATTTACAAAATTTTTATCAGCTGGAAACGTAGTAGTTATGCGGATGGTTAAATATGTGATGATCTACGCGCCAATTGGTTTAGGTTGTTTCTTTGCCAATATTATCGGTAATTTAGGACCTCAGATTGCTGCCGGATATTTGCGCAGTTTCATTCTTTACTTAGGTATTACAGCTTTCTACTTCTTTGTGATGATGAGTTTCTATGCATTTATCGCAGGTGGCAAAGCCGGTTTTATGATTTTTTGGAAAAATGTCTCAGCTCCTGCTGTTACAGCAATTGCAACAAGTTCTTCAGCTGCATGTATCCCTGTTAACCTAGAGTATTCTAAAAAAATGGGCGTGAGCGAAGATATCGCAAATACGATCATCCCATTAGGTGCAAATACGCACAAGGATGGCTCTGTTATTGGTGGCATCTTAAAAACAACATTTTTATTTGCCGTTTTTGGTAAAGATATCACGAGTTTAAATAATATGATTATGATTATCTGTGTTTCATTCTTGGTTGGTGTCGTGATGGGCGCTATTCCAGGTGGTGGTATGGTTGCCGAAACCTTAATTTGTTCAATCTTCGGTTTCCCAATGGCTGCTCTTCCATTAATTCTAATTATTACAACCATCATTGATATTCCCGCAACTTTATTAAATTCAACAGGAAATACTGCTACTGCAATGCTTGTTACGCGTTTCGTTGAAGGTAAAAATTGGTTAAAAGATTTTATGGCACAATAATAATAACAATCCCCCTATATTAGATACTGAAATATCAGTCTAGTATAGGGGTTTTTTGTAATTAAAAACTGCCCTTTCCAAAATTGGACGGACAGTTTACTATTAATCATCTTCTCTACTTAATTGGTCTCTACCATACTTTATATTTTTTCTTCGCGTATTTTGTGAATCCTCAAATGCTTGACGATATTGACGAAACCATCTAAGTATCGTTCCTTCACTAACGTCGAGTGCCTCTTCAGCATCCTCTGTAAAATTCTCCCACGCATCAGGATCTTGTTGTTTTATTTCTTTTCTAAGTGTCGTAATAATTGGTTTTAATTTTTCTCTATCTTCAGGTGTCATCTCTAAGAATGCCTCAGTACCTTTAGGTTCCATTTGACTAATATTAGTAAATTCACTGTTATCTGCACTATTAGTAATAAATGAACGAATTGGTATGATAATAAAAAAGACTAACGTTATTTTAGGGAAAAACCAGCCTATAAGAATTAAAGCTAATATTAATAATCCGGTTTCTGTGTTATGTCTGCCATAAATGGTTACATATACTTTTTTCATATCAGATTTTTCTGTATATTTTTGATGAATAATTTCTTTTACAATTTCCCTGAATAGATAAATAATTAACAAATATAAAACACCATACATTGTAACCGTTTCTCTGACAGTATCACTTGTCATTAGTCGTGTGAAGGTTGGCATTAACGATAAAAGCATCATTAAGATTAAATCCATCACAATTATTTTATTTGGTACTTCATTTACTTCCGAAAATGCGACCGCATGTTGATACCAGATATTAGCAACAAAACAGAAACTAACAATAAAGATTCCAATGGCTTGAAACAAACCAACAAAGTTAATCTCCCCATTTTTTATCTCAATTGGCATCTCTAATACCATAATGGTTATAATAATGGCTATAATCGCATCACTTAACGTATCCAACCGCTCTTTAATTTTCATATGTACCTCCTTTAAAATACTGCTATATTTAACCTATTTTTTTCTTTTTTTTAGTCGTTCTTCTCGTAAGGCTAATAATTTTGCAGTCGTTGATAAGGACATCGATATTAAAATAAAAAATAAACTAGTTTTGATAACTACTGTTGGTAATGCCCCTCCAACTGATTTAATAACAAGCGTTGATATTGTTAAAAAAACTGTGAAAAAATTTAAAATAAGTAAACTAATATCATATTTTCCCTTAATTTTTAATAAAATATGAGAAAAATAGAAAAAAGCAATACTAATTATCATAAATAAACTATAAATTATAAAAAAGATAATAATAAATACGACTGGTTCTGCTTTTGCAATCTCCATAAAGGAACGATCCGTTGCTATTTCTGACACTGATAAAACTTGTGAAAATAAAAAATAGGTAGCAATCACAAAAATAGCATACGTAATAATCTTTTTAACATTTTTCATCATTTTAGCATCTTTCATTATTCACCATTCCTCTAATCCAAGATTTATAATTATTCTTATATTATATTATTTATGGCTAACAGATCATCAATTTCGTAGGTCGCTTTTATTGATGTCTTATTTTTAATGTTTTTCGGATTGTACCAGACAGTATCAACGTGAACATTGTTCCCACCTTGAATATCTGATGTTAAAGAATCACCAATAATAAGTGCCTTATCGGGATTAAATCCAGCAATATGGTCAAAAGCATAGTTAAAAAAGCCAACCGTTGGTTTTTGATAACCCGTCATTTCCGAAACAAATATTTGCGGAAAGTACTTATCTAACTTTGATTCTGCTAATCGTTTATACTGCATGTTTGCAACGCCATTGGTAATAATCGACAATTGATAGTTAGCTGTATCTATTGATGCCAATAATTCATCTGCGCCCATCATTTTTTCATGTCCGGCAGACAGATTATCTTGATACTGTTTAGCCAACTCTTTACCATCAACTACTCTATTAAACTGTTTTTTGAAAAATATCGCAAACCGATTTTCTAATAATTGATCCCGCTTTAAATTACCACGCTCATATTGGCGCCATAACTGCTGATTAAATTTCAAATAATTTTGTTTTATTTTATCATCTAATGTTATTTTTTGCGTTAAAAAAAGCTTTTCTAGTGCAGCTTTTTCAGTTAACCCAAAATCAAGTAACGTATCATCAATATCAAATAGTAAAAATTCGTAATTTTTCAATTCAATTCTCAACTTTCATTCATGTAATTTAGTTACTGGACATTATCATTTTAACATAAGATTTAAAGTAACAAAAAAGCTTTGAATAAGGAATTATATCCCTATCCAAAGCTTCTTATTTTTATAATTTAAATTTTAGTACCAACCGTTTGATAACCAGAATGATTTTGCAGCACTCCATGAACCATAACGACTTGTTACGTAATTGTTAGCTACTTTTTCTTGGTTTGCAGCTGAGTAATCACCATTTAAATATGATGAACTTAATTGGTATTTACCAATATATTGGCCATTTCTTGCTGAGTATGAACCACCAGATTCTTTGTTAGCAATCCATGCTTTAGCACTTGATGAATCAGTAGTGCTTGCAGTTGCTGTTGACACTGTACTCTTTGGTGCAACTGTTGTTGCTGCTTTAGCAGGAGTTGCAGCTGGTGTTGCTGCCTTAGTAGTTGTTGTATTTGTTGTTGATGCTGTATTTGCTGTTTTAGCAGCTGTATCAGTATTGATTGTTAATTGTTCACCAACATAAATTAAATTAGCGTTACTAATTTTATTTTCTTTAACAATTGCGTTAACACTGACATCATTAGATGTTTTGTTAGCGTAAGTTGCTGAGATGTTATTTAGTGTATCACCTGATTTTACAGTATATACATCAGCATCTGCTGCTTTAACTGCAAGTCCAAGACCTGCTGCTACTGTTGCTACCATTGCTACTGAAAATTTTGTCATCTTTTTATTTAATTTCATTATATTTAGTTCTCCTTTTAAGTTAAACGTTTTTATTTATTTTTTTCTTATTTATCTTACGAGGTTCATACTATCAGTTAGTTTTTACATAAGCATTTCAGTCAAATATCATTATCTTGAAATAATGTAATAAATATCATATTCCGTAATAAATGTAAAATAAATCAAATACACCATTACCTTCTTATTCCCTTAGTGACAGTTAATCTATTAATAATTCGTCTGTAATTTATGTGTCAAAATATAGAGATAAATACGTTGAAAATCAAGTAAAAAGTTTATTTTTTTAATTGATTTATTAAAAAAAGGTATTATCAGCAATGAATATTGCTAATAATACCTTTAAAATTTCACTTGATCGTGCTGTGTCCAAGTATCTAATCGAGCACTTTTGATCACTATTTCATAAATAATCTCATTTTCTATATCTTCTTCCAGTAATCCATCCATAAATCCTGGCACCTGTGCCCGATACAACTCTGCTAGATCTTCTAATTTATATTTTGACCTCTTAACACTTAACCTATTACTAGCAATAGTCATCCCTGTACTCGTTGGAATTGTATTAATAGCTGCTTTACCTAAATCCAATTCAGCAATTTTAGGCGTTTCCGGAGCTGAACCAAAATACCAAACATTTGATTTATCAGGTGAAACAATAAATCGCATCTGACGACTCGATGGCATCCCATCTGCAGTAGCAGTACTCAGGACCATTTGATTTGTTTCACCAATAAATCGTCTAAATTTATCTAACACATTATGTTCTTCCACTTCTGAAGGTGCCCCTTCATCAATAAATGCTAATACCTCATCAACTGTTTTTAACTTAGACTCATTTTGTAGGTAATACAATATTTGTGGGATATACGGTGAAATATCCCGATCTTTATAATAAAACTGTAACCATCTTTTTGAAGCAAGCAGTGGGCCCGCGTACGTTACTCTTAGTTTAGTTTTATACCAACTAATTAAATGTTTTAATGGCCAGTGTTTGAGCATTATTTGCCAAAAGTATGACGTAAATAGAAATAGAATTGCCGCTACCAGTACATTAACTTCTATAATACTGACAACTGACAACATTTTGAATGGCTCAAATGTCATATAAAGTCCTAATAGGATTCCGGTTGATAAAACCGTTAAAAACGTAACTAATCTTCGCTTAAATAATCTTAATTTATGTAACATCAAGCCCGAAATGTCACGTCTTTTCTTCATATTTCTTTCTCGTACAACCATCTCATCTAATAATCTTTTATCCTCTTTAGAAATCATCTTCATCCTCATCTCCAAAGTAATCAAATTGTTGCCTTAATTCAAATGTCCCAATATCGGCATAATCTTGTATGATAATTTTATTTTGACCCTCTCTATGATCTCGTGGCCCATATTTTAAATAGTACATTTCTTCAGCTAAGTCAGTGTGTTTCTTTAATAATTTTGAATCATAACTTTCTATATCATTTTTTAGACGATTATTCGAAAGAATTAAATTATAAATATGCAAAATTAAAAAGAACGCAATAAAAAACAAATAGTATTGTAGGAATGTATTTATAATCGTATCAAAAAGCTCAGTAAATAGTGTTTGATCAATTGGGATTGCCTTATCTTTAAATAAAATCAAGATAACCGTGATACTGATTGGTACTAAGCACGCAATCCAGCCAATTGTTATTAATACTAATTGTCTTAGTTTGAGACTTACATTTTTTTGACCAAAAAACCAATCAATCGTCAATGCGTCTTCATCTACTTCGTTCACAATATAGTCAGGCTTATTTTTTGTCATCATCGTCGCCTCCTAAATCTGTTGTAATACTATCCGAACGTTCAGGTGAATGCCATACGCCACCATCTTCACCCGTAATAATTTTACGCACTGTCGGAATTAACTCAGCTACCATTGTATACGTATTTACCATCCAGTAAATGAGGATATACCACGGCGCAAAAATAACGTATTTTAAAGATTTACCACTATCATTGAAAAATGACGCCATGATTAACTGAATCAAACCAATAATGACCTCTATTGAAATAAATATGCAGGCGAGCGCTAAGTTATTGCTCAACTGTAACCAATCACCATTTACAATACAGATAATTTGAATTGCTAAAAATGCAATCATACTTAACCAATAAAAGACTGACCAAATAACACTTAATCCATAATCAATAATAATAGGTACACTTGAAAATTGTTTAATCGGATGACGTAGAACGCGTAACGTCTTCGTTAGAAGTACATAAACGCCACCAGATGACCATCTATGTCTTTGTTTAATTAGTTCACCTAGCTTTTCAGGTACATCCATAAAGAAGCGAATATGCGGCGCAAAATAAGCCACCCAACCTAATGCCTGCATGTCCCAGGCAATTGCGATATCTTCTGTTGGCTGTTCAGCTTCCCAACCACCAACATCTAAAACGGCTGCTTTTCGATACATTGTATTTGCACCTGAGAAAGCAAATAAACCGCCATAAGATAATTGCGATCTCTTAATTAAGCCAATGATTGAATTTAATTCATTCTGTTGTGCTTCTGCTACAATTGTTGTTTTATTAATTGGTAACATATTCCCAGTGACAGCGCCTAAATTCTTGCCACCTTTTCTTTCAAAATATGACATATATTTCCATAAGGCATCAACTTCTGGTTTTGAATCCGCATCATTGGATAAAATAAATTCGCCTTTAGCAAATGCCAATGCAATATTGAATCCAGCTGCTTTTCCACGATTATTAATAATTGTGATCGTTCTTAAACGTGATTTGAACTCCTCTTGTAGCGTCTCCAAAATCTCACCGGTTTTATCTGTGGAACCATCATTAATTACAATAACTTCATATTTATCTAGAGGATAATTTAACTTAGTCTCTAGATGTCGAATTGTTGCTTCTATTGATTGTTCCTCATTATGAGCAGGTACAAAAATAGAAATGAATGGTTCTCCCTTCTCTAAATATTTAGGGAGCTCCTTCTTCTCCATAAATATTCTATAATAAAGGCTCGATACAATAAAGGCTAGGCCTCCAACGATTGGATACGATACAATCGTGTAAATGAGTACCTTCGTAATATCGTTTAGTACTGTTGCTGTCATATAATGACCCCCAAATAATTGTAGTTAAATAAATAGCTAAAATCCTTTACATACATTGACTTAACGCCCTTTTTAAACTATAACCTCTGTGATTTTAATAATCAAATAAAATATTCTAATACTGGATTACTTTGTCTGTCACTATTTTAAAAATTTAAAAGCTATGCTTTCTTTTTAAAAATGTTTCACATGAAACATTTTTAAGCGATTATTTTTAATTAATTTTCAATTTTATGCTAGTATCAGTATAATTATTAAATATTTATTATGGGGGATATTAATTATGAAACAATCACACTACGATACAATTATTATTGGTGCTGGACCTGGTGGTCTTTCTACTGCTTTTGATTTAAGTAAAAAGCAATCTGTTCTCATTATTGAAAATGATCTTTGGGGTGGTACTTGTCCTAATCGAGGTTGTGACCCAAAAAAAATGCTTTATTCTGCTGTTGAAACTAAACAACGCCAAGAAGCAATGCAAGGCTTCGGACTAACTGGCAGTTCTATCATTGATTGGCCTAAATTAATGGCTTTTAAATCAGCTTATACGGATAAAGTTCCAGCCAATACCCTAGCAGGTTTATCTGCAGCAAATATTAAAACTGTTCACGGATCTGCTAAGTTTATTTCAAAGTCAGAAATTAACGTTAATACTGAAACTTACACTGCCGATAATTTTGTAATTGCGACCGGTCAGTCACCTGTAGTCCCTGATATTCCAGGCAGTCATTTACTAAAAACAAGTACCGATTTTTTATCACTTGAAGAATTACCAGATAAAATAGCTTTTATTGGCGCTGGCTATGTTTCAATTGAGCTTGCTAATATAGCTGCTATTGCTGGCTCAGAAGTTCATATTATTCAACATAATAGTCAAATATTACGTGGATTTCCAATTGAATATACAACCCGTCTCATTGAGAATTTGAAAACTAATGGTGTCCATTTTCACTTTGACACTAATATTACAGAAATAACAGAAGGTCCTTTAGGCTTCCAGATGTTAGACGATAAGGGATTATCTTTAACTGTTGATTTGGCAATTTCAGCTATGGGCCGTCAACCTAACGTTAATACATTAAACCTACCTGCTACAGGTGCTGAATCAGATTCACATGGTATTATTGTGGATTCTCACTTAAAAACGAAAAATGATCGAATTTATGCCATTGGAGATATTGTTTCACGCAAACAACCTAAGTTAACACCTGTTTCAACATTTGAAGGTCATTACGTTGCAGACCAACTACTTAAAAAATCGAATAGTCCAATTGCTTACCCACCAATTCCAATGACTGTCTATGCCAGCCCACAACTATCTCAAGTTGGCATTACGATTGAACAAGCTAAAAATGAACCTGAACATTATGACATTAGAGTACAAGAGACAACTAACTGGTATTCCTTTAATCGAATTAAAGAATCTGAAGCATCTGTGACAACTATCTTTGATAAATCATCCAACTTACTTGTTGGTGCTGTCGCATACACCACAATTGCGGAAGAACTTATCAATTATCTAACACCATTAATTGCTAACAAAACATCAAAAACAGATGTTACTAAACTTATCTTAGCTTATCCGACTCCAGCAAGTGACCTAACCTATTATCTATAAAAAATACGATTAAAAAGGTATCTGCCTTTTTGTAAAAATCCCGCCATGATTATCAGATGAAATATATAATTTCATTCGACAATCATGGCGGGATTTTTTTGCCTAGAGTTAAGTACAGTGCATTTGATAAATTGACATTAATCAAGGAATTTACACTGGGAATCTATTAATAACTTTACAAGCAGATAAATCAATATACCCCATTAAATTTTATATAATTTCATCAGTCAACTCGATACGACTTAGTACATAGTACATTCTCTCAGAGATTCTATTTTTTAACTTAGTTGTTTTCTAGATTGAGCCTGAATCCATAAATTAAATAGTAAAACGATAATCAATAATATTGTCGCGATTACCATAATATTATGCAACCCTTCATACATAATCTGTCGCATTGCTGGTAATAATTTTTCAGGAAGACTTGAAACACGCTTCGAATCACTTAGCTTGTTTAACATCTCCATCGTAATTTTACCATGAGACTGATTAACTCCTTTTAACAACGCACTGTTAAGGATAACCCCATAAATTGATGACATAAATGTTTGGCTTAAAATACGTAATAAGTAGGCAAATGAAGTTGCGATTGGGACATCTCGACCCTCCGCATCCTCTTGAACACTCAGTTGTAGGACATTAAAACACATTCCTAAACCGAACCCTTCAAAAGCACCCATTAGTAATAAATACCAGAATGGGACTGTCACACCTACAACTAACATCCCAGCAAACGAAATAATAAAGCTAATGGTTCCGATTGTAATAATCCGGTATTTCCCCAATCGAGGAATCATTGATGGACCGGACAACGAACCAAATAAATTAGTCATTGCACCAGGAATTTGTGTTGCCCCACCAATCAATGCACTCATTCCAAGTATTCCTTGTGCCCACATTGGAATATAGATGTTAAATGAGATAAATGCTCCCCATAAAAAGGCAAATATGATAAAATCAACAATCAGTTTCTTATTTTTAAATAATCGATTGGGAATAATCGGATCAACGGCCCTATCCTCAACTCTATACAAAATACCGAGTAAGATAATTCCAGCAATAATTAACCCAACGACTAAATTAATTGACCCAACACCAATCATTTGAATACCTGTTAATAAGGTCACTAAGCTGACAATCATCATTCCAGCACCCAAGTAATCGATATTCCCCTTTTGACGTTTTTTAACTTCTTCTTTGAAGAAAAATTGGATTGAAATAATTGATATTAATGCTATTGGTACATTGATATAGAAGACCCAATGCCAACTAAACGTATCAACGATCCAGCCACCAACTAAAGGTCCAATAATTGATGCAATACTGTAACTAGCTGTTGCATAACCAATAACTTGTGAGCGTTTCTTAATATTTTTATAAATATCAGCATAAATAATAAACGGAATTGTATTCATCCCACCTGCACCAATACCCATAACTACTCTAGCAACTAAGAAAAAGACAATATTACTTGATGTTGCTTGAAAAACCGCACCGATTGCAAATAAAAAAGTTGCTAACTGATATGCACCACGGTTACCAATTCGTTCGCCTAATTTACTCCAAAGAGGTGTGGCAACTGCCATCCCCAACAAGAAAACTGCAACAATCCATCCCATATATTGGATACCATGCAAATCACTGACGATTGATGGTAATGCAGTATTAATAATCGTTCCATCAAGACCTGCCATTGCGTTAGATAACAGCAATGCAATAGTCACGATGATTAAATTCTTTTTATTCATAAATTCTCCCTCTTATACGACTAAATTTAAAATTACTTATTTTTATCATCCACCTTTAAGCAAGCTCTAGGTCAAGGGAAAATATGAAAATCTACTGATATCCTAAAATTACGTTACTTAAAGTATTGAAAGGTCCTTATTTATGATAGGGGCTCCCTGCATTAATCATAAATCCACGGTAAACTTGTTCAGTCAAAATCATCCGCATTAATTGATGCGGTAAGGTAAATTTACCAAACGAGATTTGTGTGTCGGCGCGTCTTAAAACGTCCTCGCTTAGTCCTAATGACCCCCCAATAACGAAGGTTATGTCTGAATGCCCATAAGTTCCAAGATCAGCAATCTCTTTAGCAAAATCTTCCGACGTACGTTCCTTACCTAAAATGGCTAAAGCATAAACATACTCTTTTTCTTTAATCTTACTAAGGATACGTTCGCCCTCTTTACCTTTAACATCAATCATTTCTGCTGAACTTAATTTTTCCGGTGCCTTTTCATCATTTACTTCAATAATTTCAAATTTACAAAACTTACTTAACCGTTTTGCATACTCTTCAATTCCTTGTTTGAGATATTTTTCTTTTAATTTACCTACACCAATAATCTTAATGTTCATAATTTCCACCTTTTTCACAAGTTATACACAAAGTTACGCACATATCCACAATTTGGACCACAACATATTGCGGGGAATATGTGTTCGTCACTACATTTATTTGTTGCCCATTTGTCAACACCATATTAGTTATGCACAGATTTTGCGTTATTTATCATTCCTTAATTATACGCTTTACACATTGGTATAACAGTCTTTTTTTATTTTAAAATATCAAATAAATAAAAGTTAGTCACAGGCCATTCAATTAATTGTGCATAACTATTTTGTTTAGAAAGTCCCTTCATACTGCCCTTTCCCTCTGTTACTCACACCCACCTTAATATCTATCCACTTAGTTATACACAATATCTATTTAAAATAAAAAAATAATCGTAAATTAAGTTATTTACGATTATTTCATATTTGTTTATTGAGCTGATGATGCTGATTTACTTGTTGAGCTTGTTCCTGTATTTGCATCTGTTGCTTCTAAGGTTAATTTGATATTAGCCTGTTTCAACTTACCATCATGATAGAATTCAACAGCCACTGTATCACCAATTTTATGTTCATATAAAACTTCTCGTAAGCTTGAGATATCAGTAACTTTCTTATCACCTAGCTTAACGATAACATCATATTTACCTATACCAGCATTTTTAGCAGGTGAATCACTATTTATTTTAACAGCAACAATCCCTGAAGAAACACTTTTTGGTAATTTTAAGACACTCTTTTGATCACTTGCTGAGACGTAATCTAAATCGATTAATGAAATACCAATTGCAGGACGTTTAACTTTTCCATTATCAACTAATTGATTAATGATTGATACAACCTCATTACTTGGAATAGCAAATCCCATTCCTTCGACAGAAGTTGATGATGAACTAGAACTAGTAGAGCCTGTTGCTGTACTTGCTAGTTTCATCGAATTAATACCGATAACTTGGCCAGAAGTATTAATTAAAGCCCCACCTGAGTTTCCAGGATTAATGGCAGCGTCAGTTTGAATAACTGTTGCTTGGCCCGTTTTAACACCCGAATCATTGGTAACATCAATCGTACGTTTCTTAGCTGATATGATTCCTTGCGTTAATGATGTCGCATAATCAGATCCAAGTGGAGAACCGATAGCCAATGCTGTTTCACCAACAGTGATACTATCAGAATCACCAAATGTGGCGATTTGAGTCACATCTTTAGCTGATATTTTTAAAACAGCTAAATCAGTAATTGAATCTTTACCAACAATTTTGGCACTTAATTTTTTACCATTACTCAATAAAACTTCAACTTTACTTGCACCAGAGATAACATGATTATTAGTTACGACATAAGCACTACCATCTGATTTTTTATAAATGACACCAGAACCTTCACTTGATGCTGTTTCTGTTGTCGCAGAGGAATCGCCTGCTGCACCAAACATATCCGTTAAGCTGTTACTTGAACCACTTGACTTTGTATATGAAATAACTGAAACAACCGCATTTTTAACTTTAGCAAATGCTTTTGATGATTCATTACTTGATTTAACACTTACATTTGTTACTTTAGTTGTACCTGATTTATTTGAGGATGTTGTAACTGCGCCATTATCACTATCATTATTTTGGTAAAATGTATATCCACCAAATGCAATTCCGCCACCAACTAATCCTGCAATAAGCGCTGTAACAACTGTTTTACCTAAGCCTGTTCTATTTTCATTTGACATTTTTATATACGCGACACATTTGTCGCTGCCCCCTTAAACGTAATCTTTTACTCTTTTAAGAATAACGGTTAATTGTGAACTATTTATGAATAAATTTTGAAAAAATTGTTCTTATAAAACAACCAGCTTTGTAGCATTTTCCGGATCTGTATCGAAAATGTTAAAATCACCACCAACTGCTAAATCATGTTCTTTCATCGTTGATTCAACCGTTAGATGGGCTAATTCTTTCATATTATTATCCTTACTAAGATGGCCTAAAAAAATTCGTTTTGTCCGATTACCCATAACATTCATAAGTGCATCAGCACCATCCTCATTTGATAAATGACCTTTATCACCTAAAATGCGCTGTTTTAATGACCATGGATAGCCGCCCATCCGTAACATTTCAATATCATGGTTACACTCAAACAAGTAAGCATCTGCATCGGAAATTGTCCCTTGAACGTTCTCTGAGACATAACCTGTATCCGTTAAAATAACAAATGACTTATTGTTATGATGAAATTGGTAGAATTGCGGTGCCGCTGCATCATGAGAGACACCAAAACTCTCAACATCTAAGTCGTCGAATGTAATTACTTTCCCCATCTCAAAAATTTGCTTCTTCTCAACGGGAATTTTACCAATCGTATGAGCCATGGCTTCCCATGTTAATTCATTTGCATAAACGTTCATGTCATACTTACGGGCTAAAATACCAGCAGCCTTTGCATGATCCGTATGTTCATGTGTTACAAATAACGTGTCGACATCGTTAATATCTCGACCAATATCTGTCATTAGGCTCGCAATTTTTTTACCACTTAAACCAGCATCTACAAGGACCTTGTGCTTAGGCGTTTCAATATACGTGACATTTCCCGCACTACCGCTTGCAAGAACACTAATCTTCATATCGTCTGTTCCTTCATCCATTACTTGCCTGCGCCTCTATCCTTTTAATCTTCATTTAATTTAAAATATCAGTGCTATCCTTCATAATCGCTCCTGAAAATGAATTAACTTGCTTGTATTGTGTCACACCATTACTTGGATTCTTAACAGCTACTATCCAAACTGGAATATAGACGCTATATTTTTTATCCAAACTGAGCAACTCAGCATATCCTAACTTAGACCATTTAACCTTACTTTTACTTGCAAATTGATTATATTGATACAATATCAGTATTGCTTGTTGTTGACTAATAATTGACTCATTTTCACGTAATTTTTCTGTATTTGCCATATACGTTTGTGAATAGCCACTAATTTTATTATTTTGAATTGTAAATTTAATTAGTCCAACATTTGAGTAAACCATTTTATCGTAAACAACCTGCGAATACACGACACTTGTCTCTGTTGAAAGACTACTGTTATAGCGATAATTATCTCCATGTAGAATTAAAGTATTATCACTCATAATTGTCTTATCAATTGTTTTATTTGGACTTTCACTATCTGTGATATTAATTGGTGTCCCAAAAATACTAGATAATTTATTGTCTTTATATGTTGTAACTTGGGATTGCAGCTGTTTAGCATCATTCTTTAATACATCAGATGCTTTATTAGACATATATACACCAGTCTCTTTTTTATTTGAGATACTGCCGTATTTAATGTCATCTTCTCGCATCTCTTT
Source organism: Dellaglioa sp. CoH-57-MRSF-18 (assembly GCF_056781995.1). The sequence continues at coordinate 340,639 of NZ_JBXAXX010000001.1, read as the reverse complement.
AAGCGTTGTACCGGTTTTTGTTGTCCCAGGTGATGATCGACTCGAAATTTCAATTTGTTGATTTTGTCGTAATGAGGTGAATAAAAAGATATTTAAACCAAGAAAAACAATAATAAAAATAATTTGAATTCGTCTAAAATCCAATTAATTCACCTCCCTAATCTGTTTGTAGTAATTCAGTATAACTTTTCCATTTATCTTGATATCGGATATACCAAGTGGGTTCTAGGTTGACTACCAAATCTGAATCAGAACTTGATACCCAACGATAACCTAATTGAATATCTGAAATATCCGCATCTTTATACCCTGCCGTAACCAAGCTACTTAACACTTCTTCTGTACTTGGTAACGTAACATCTGCTTTTCCAGATGGAACAGCAATTTGTAACGTCAATAATGAAAAATCAATTTTATTTCCACCATTATCTAGTCGCTCAACTTCAATCACACCGTGTTTGGTTTGATTAAAAATCGGAAATCCTTCAATATAACTTCTGAATGTTGTTGTCATAGACTTACCATTAAATTGGTAGAAGTGAATATTATCTAATCCGATACCTGTATTTTTAATACTCGTATAACTTTCAGTTAAAGCATTACCACGACTCGTTTTTTGTTTCGCATCTGAATTTTCATCATCTTCATATGAAACCAAATTTGTCGTATTTTGAACCGTTAATTGTCGATCAGAACCATCATAGTAAGTTATTGTCTTTTTACTTTCTTTAACGTTGACCGATGAACCATCTTTTTGTCCTAATAGATTAGCAACATACTTACTAGCCGTTTGCTTATCCACTAAATACCTAAAACGAGCTATATTAAAATCTTGATTATAATACATAAAAATATCATTATTATGCAGTTTAAATGTAACTGATAATTTCGATAACGTTTCATTTTGTACAACATCATCAATTGTTTTACCTTTATTATAGGCATCATTTAACGAAATCTCATAAATTTTTTTATCCTTGTCACTCAACAGATAAATACTTTTCTTATTATCACGCGGAATAAGAACACGGTTAATAAGTCGTGTTTTATAATTTTGATTTTGCTGATTAAATACTTGATTAAATAACCCAACCGTAATTTCATCTGAGTAACTAAGAACCAATTGATTTTTTGCATTTAAAAACGTTAAATAATCATTTTTATTTTTAATCGGAACTTCTGATATAGACGTTTCTTTCCAAGTACGTATCTTTTTTTGAATATTTGAAATGATATTAATTTTTTCACTATATAAAACATTTTGTTGCTGATTATCATTATAAATAACAGACGTTGGTGCATATACTTCGCTCAATTTAGTACTCTTTGTTAACTCTGTCTGCGTTGAATTTGTAGCTTTCGTCGATTCACTTTTACCATTCCATGTCGGATTTGTCCAAATGACCCATGATAAACCGATACTTGTCATAATTAATAAAAATAATAGTGTTGGTAAAATAAATCTATTCAATTTCATCCCACAGGTCCTCCTCATATGATTCATAAGGCAATGAAATATAGAATGTTGAACCCTTGCCTTCCGAGCTATCTAACCAAATTTTACCTTTATGCATTTCGACAACCTCTTTTGAGATAGCTAGGCCTAATCCAGTTCCACCTTGAGCTCTCGATCTAGCTTTATCCACACGGAAAAAGCGATCAAAAATATGCGCTAAATCTTTTTTAGGTACACCAAGGCCCTCATCAGAGATACTCAAAATAACGTGCTTATGTGTCTCCAATAAACGACAAGTTATTTCTCCACCATCAGGTGAATATTTAATGGCATTATTCATAATATTATCAATGACTTGCACAATTTTATCAGTATCTAATTCAACCCATAAATCACGTTTAGTAAAATCACGTTTAATCGAATACTTTTTGCCTGACCCATCGTCAGCATTAATCATCATATCGAATCTATCCAGAACATAACTATACAGTTCATTCAAGTTAACTAATTCAAGTTCTAACTTAGATGTTCCTGAATCCATTCGTGACAAATTTAGTAAGTCATTAATCATACGCATCATACGTTCTGTTTCATTCTGTGTAACTTTCAAGAAACCTGGTGCAACTTCTGGATCTTTCCATGCACCATCGTTTAATGCCTCAATATAACTCTTCATACTCGTCAAAGGCGTTCTTAATTCATGAGAAACATTAGAAACAAAGCTTTCACGTTCACGTTCTATCTTTTGTTGTTCTGTGACATCATGAAGTACACAGACAAGACCACTAATAAAGCCAGATTCTCTTTGTATTAATGAAAAATAAGCATTCAAAATTTGTTCATGTTCTACATCAGATAAATCAATCATAATTTCATCTTGATTTTCTAACAAATCACGTAAAGTATACTGACTACGTAAATCAAGAATATCCAAAATTGATACTCCTATTGAGTCATTTTCATTTTGATCTAATAAGGTAGAGGCCGCTTCATTCATAATGATAATATTTCCGCGACGATCCGTCGCAATTACACCATCTGTCATGTGCGATAGAACACTATCTAAACGACGACGTTCAGCTTCAGATGATTCTTGTGCCTCTTCAACACGAACAGATAAGTTATTAACCGCATCTGCTAATTGTCCTAGTTCATCATTAGAATAGACACGAACTTTTCCGGAGTAATCTCCGCGAGAAATTCGAATCGTTTGCTTTTTCATCTCATCAATCGGACGAGTTATTGCCCGGGAAATAACTATCGTTATCAAAAGGACTAAAACAGCTGCAAAAAATGACGCGGTCACGAAAATAACCGTGATATCGTTAATATTTGAGTATAAGCTTTCCAGATTGGCCTTAACGTATGTAACCCCAACTGTCGTTGTTACATTTCCTGCTGTACTAACTAGTGGCACAATTGAAACATAGTAGCGCTTATCGCTAGATTCATCATAAATCTTCTTTTCAAATGTTTTAGGTGTATATAACACTTGCTTAATTGTTGCATCTGTCGTTTTTTGTCCCACAACAGTTTGATTATTAAAATCACTACTCCCGCGAATTGTGCCCTTACTATCAATCACTCGAATTTCTGTGATACTTGAATTACTAACATCTTCCAATATTTTTTTGATATCTCTATCACCAGCAGCTGTATCTGTTTTTGCTAAATCCTTCGTAATCGAATTAGTAACATATATAGGTAACTGGACTTGTTGCTTAAAGGTATCTAAGTTTTGCTGTTCTAATTGCCTAACAAAATAAGCCCCGACAATTTCCAACGTTATTAAAATTAATAACGCAAAAATGAGGGCTATTTTAAATTGAATAGATTTAAAAAAACGAATTTTTTGATTCATTTTCATCGTTATTCCCCTACTCTATTCTAAATCTGGATTTTTCATATAGTATCCAACACCACGACGTGTTACCAACCACTCTGGATGGCTTGGATTATCTTCAACTTTTTCTCTTAAACGACGCATTGTAACATCAACCGTTCTGACATCACCGAAGTAATCATAACCCCATACCGTCTGTAGTAAATGTTCTCTAGTCATAACTTGTCCTAGATGTTGTGCTAAATAATGTAATAATTCAAATTCACGATGTGTTAATTCAATTTTTTCATCATATTTTGAAACCATATATGCTTCAGGATGAATGGTTAATTGTCCAACTTGTATTTCACTATTTTGTGGTTGTTCTTCTGTTTGAACACTCTCAATTGTTTTTTGTCTTCTTAAATTAGCTTTAACTCTGGCCACTAGTTCACGGTTAGAGAAAGGTTTTGTTACATAATCATCTGCACCTAATTCTAGACCTAAGACCTTATCGATTTCTCCATCTTTAGCTGTAACCATAATGATTGGCATATCGTAAGTTTTTCTAACTTGACGAGCAACTTCTAAACCATCCACTTTTGGTAACATTAAATCTAATAAAATTAAATCCGGTTCAACTTCTTTAACTTTTTCTAAGGCTTCTTCACCATCGTAAGCTGTATAAACGTCGTATCCTTCTTTAGTTAAATTAAATTTAACGATATCAGAAATTGGTTTTTCATCGTCGACAACTAATATTTTTTTCATATGTGGATCCTCCTTATAGGAAGCTGTAAAATTAAATCTAGATACAACTTCTTAACCCTCCATTATTATAGCCTATTCAATCATCATTGCCAAACACAGTGATTAAATTTACCCAAATCCTTTTTCGAAAAGTTATTGTCTTTTATTAGTATATATGATAATATATTTAACGTTGATGAATTATTATTAATGGTTTGGGTGGTTAGCTCAGTTGGTAGAGCAACGGACTCTTAATCCGTGGGTCTAGGGTTCGAGCCCCTAACCACCCATGGGTGCCAAACCCAACATATCGCAAGATATGTTGAAGCATCTAGCTGCGGCTAGGTGCTTTTTTTGTGTTCTCATTTACTTATTGATGTTTCACGTGAAACAAAAAAAGAGAAACCCTATCGGATTTCTCTTAACTAGATTTAAATCTTATTATTTGTTCAACGCTATTTAACCCGGTCATCATCTTTATTTACTACCTGAGAGGTCGTTTTTTTAACGGCATCTACCCCATCTGTTGTTTTTTCTTTAATAGTACTACCTGCATCAGATACACGATCTTGTAAACTTGTTTGTGAATCATCAAATTCTTTTGGTGTTTGAATGTCTACTACTTCAACATTCAACTCAATTAAAGCTAAATCTGTTGTTTCCTTTACTTGTTTATTAATAACTTCCGTTAACTGTTTATAAATATCATGTGCATTGTGCCCATATGCCATAATAATATTTAAATCAACCGCAACTTGTTCCTTGCCAACCTCAACGCCGATGCCATCTGTTGGATTATCACTATTTACAAGTTTATTTTTAATATTTGCGACAAATCCACCATCCACACCCAAGAGACCAGATACATTTTCAATTGCATAACCGACTATTTTTTGAATAACCTTGTCATCAAATGTCAATGTCCCCTTTGGTTCAGTCTTTGTTCCCTGCGTATTTGTTTTTTCTGTAGTCATAATTAAGACTCCTTTCGATTTTTAAAATAATCAATTTTTCCGCGTGAAAATTTTTGAAATAAATGACAGATCAATATCATATTCTTTAAATAGATAACCAATCCATCCTGCTAACAGTGTCACAATCATAATGATAATCGTCTTCCAAAATCCTACAGTTACAAGTAACGAGGATATGATAAATCCTAGAGCACTACCAACTCCAATATTAATTGACATTTTATCTTTCATTTATGCACACTCCCTCTTAAACTACCCGTGTAACTTTACGTTTTGAATTTGATTTTTTACTTACCTTAATATCTACTTTGATAGGAATATGACTAGATCCAGCTAATAGATCATTGAGATTCTCAGTTAATTCACTCGTAATACGAGGTAATTGTCCAACTGTAGACTGTTGGTAAACTGAATCTGCAACAATATGGATCTTTCGCTGACGTCGTGTATTCTTCAACGTAACTTTAATATTAGATAAGTCTTCACTAGACAACTTTGTCTTGATAAATTGGCTAATACCCTGGTTACTTAAAGCAAGTCTTCCTTCTTTAGTTTGCTTCAAAGGAATATCTGGTAGTTGCGCAGGCCACAAAAGTATTAACAAAAATATGAAGACTGTTAATAGCAATAACACAATCCCATAATAGAAGATAAAATCGTTACTCTGAAAATTTGTACTAACGTTAAAATGTTCAAGCATTTTAGTTATTTTCTCAATTATTTCTGGCCAAATCAGCAAGCTAAGCCCAATCAAGTATCCGAGGCTGACTATACTCAGAATAATTTTTTTACTCTTCTTCATAAACATACCTCTCTCTTGACTTGATTTACTTCCTTGCTTTTATACCAAATATAGCTGAAACAATTAAAACTAAAATTATCGCACCAATGATAGAAGGGATAATTGCCATTCCTGCCAAGCTAGGTCCCCAATGACCAAGGACACTTTGACCAAGAGCTGACCCAACTAGTCCAGCGATGATGTTACTTATCCATCCCATCGACTCACCGCGATTAGTAATCGCCCCTGCAACAGCACCAATAATAGCACCTACAATTAATGACCAAATCATAATATGTTCCTCCTTTGTTTATATTAAATAGTTATTTATTATATTAACTATTCGTTATATGTAATATACCATTATTTGAAATCGCTTGCAAATGAAACGATTTTATTACGCTCAATCTATGAAACTTAATGAATCTCTTTCCCAGGTACTTAAACTTATATACACCAAAAAATAAAGATAAATAACTATCTTTGTTTTCCTCGTTGCTTAATTAATCACATAAAGTTAAACAAAATAAGATCTATGAATATCTGAGTGAATAAGATGAACTGATAGGTACTATACTCACAAGATAAGCCTATTATTTATCTAACTTCGGCTAATAAAAAGAAATAAAAAAAACTCGCACTGCTTATTGTAAGCAGTGCGAGAACCCAATGAAATTACTATTTCTTTTTACGTTTGTCCATAACTTCATCTATTTTTTCTGCAACATCATCTTTGACATCTTCTAATTTATCTTTCGCTTTACCAAGGAAACCTTCCGCTTTACCTTTAACTTCTTCTTGCTTGTCTCCTGTCAATTTACCTTTAGTTTCTGTTACTTTACCCTTAATTTGATCTTTCTTTGCATCTAATCTATCTTCATTTGTCATCATGTTTCCTCCTCATAATATATTTGTCTACATACCGATAGTAACATCCAAAGAAAGCGTATGCAACATATTCGACTTATCAAATATATAAGTTATATAAATTTTTAAGCTCTAATTAATTAAGGTTATTTATCTACTTAGTTATTGATTAAATAAAAAAAAATCAAAGTATTAACTTTGACTTTTCTCACATTACTATCAACCTATTACTTATTTATGCCCAAACATCATCTAAAACATTTGTTTGATCACGATCGGGTCCAACTGAGAATGTTGAAATTTTAACATCAACGATTTCTTCAATACGTCTAATATAATTTCTAGCATTTTCAGGTAATTCTGCAAGAGTTTTCATTTGAGTAATATCTTCAGTCCAACCAGGTAATGTTTCATATACTGGTTTACATTGAGATAATTCTTTAAAACTAGCTGGATAACGATGAATAATTTCACCATTTAATTCGTATGCTGTACAAATTTTAACTTCTTTTAATCCAGTTAAAACATCAATACTGTTTAAACATAAGTTAGTCAATCCTGAAACACGTTTGGAATGATTCATAACAACACTATCAAACCAGCCAATACGACGTGGACGTTTTGTTGTTACACCATATTCATGTCCAACTTCACGGATAGTATCACCGATTTCATCTAATAGTTCAGTTGGAAAAGGACCATCCCCTACACGTGATGTATAGGCTTTGCAGACACCAACAACTGTATTTATTTGAGCAGGTCCAACACCAACACCGACTGTTGCGCCACCTGCAATTGGATTTGAAGAAGTTACAAATGGGTACGTTCCATGATCAATATCTAACATAACACCTTGTGCACCTTCAAATAAGACTTTCTTACCAGAATCTAGTGCATCATTAATAATAACTGACGTGTCCATTACGTATCGTTTCAAACGTTGGCCATAGGCAAAATATTCTTCAAAAATATCATCAAATTCAAGTGGTTCATGATCATATAATTTTGTAAATTCACGATTTTTTTGTTCTAAATTATTTTTTAATTTTGCTGAGAAAGTTTCTTTTTCCATTAAATCAGCAATTCTAATACCAATTCTAGCAGCTTTATCCATATAAGCTGGTCCAATACCTTTATTAGTCGTCCCAATCTTATCTTCTTTTTTAGCAGCTTCTTGTAAGCCATCAAGTAGAATATGGTATGGCAAAATAACATGAGCGCGGTCAGAAATACGTAAATTATCTCCTTTAACGCCGAGTTTTTGTAGATAATCAAGTTCTTCACATAAAGCTTTAGGATTCACAACAACCCCATTACCAATGATACTTAATTTATCTTGAAAGAAAATACCTGATGGAATCAAATGTAATTTGTAAGTGTTGCCTTCAAATACAATTGTGTGTCCGGCGTTATCGCCACCTTGATACCGTGCAATAACATCGGCATTTTGACTTAAGAAATCTGTAATTTTACCTTTTCCTTCATCGCCCCATTGGCTACCTACTACAACTACTGATGACATATTTTCATCCACCTCATAATTTATATTTTAAATTCATAAATACAATCCTAGAATATTATAGCAATAAAGCAGTTCAAATACAACTAAAATACGAACGTTTGTATTTTATATAAACATTTATCAACTATATAACGAACGTTTCTCTTTTTATTCAAAAAAAATATCCCACTAAGGAATATTTTCTAGCCTTCTGGTCTATAGGCAAGTGACGAGAATTTATTATATGATTTAACAAATAATAATTTAACTGTACCTCGTTCGCCACCACGGTTTTTTTCAATAATAACTTCAACTTCACCAACATTTTGGTCATCTTCATCCCTTGGATCAGGTAGATTCCCGTCTTCATCTTCATCAGTATCGCGTTCATAATAATCATCTCGATACAAAAATGCAACAATATCTGCATCTTGTTCAATAGAACCAGATTCACGAATATCTGATAACACTGGTCGTTTATCTTGGCGTTGTTCAACACCACGGGATAATTGAGACAATGCAATAACTGGAACACTTAATTCTTTCGCTAATTTCTTCATTTGACGAGAAATTTCTGAGACTTCTTGTTGTCGACTTTCGCGTCCTGAACCTTCAATCAACTGTAAATAATCAACAACGATTAACCCTAGTCCACCTTTTTCCTTCGCTAATCGACGGCATTTTGCCCGAATTTCAGCCATCTTTGACCCAGCAGTGTCATCAATAAAGATATTAGCCTTTGATAATGAATTCATTGCCACAATCAAATTTGACCATTCTGATTCGTCTAATTGTCCCGTTCGTAAGTGATTCGCATTAATACTACCTTCAGCACATAACATACGACTAACTAATGATTCTGCTGACATTTCTAAACTAAAAATAGCGACAGTTTCATCAGTTTTAGTTGCTACGTTTTGAGCAATATTCAACGCAAAAGCTGTTTTACCAACAGCCGGACGAGCAGCTAAAATGATTAACTCATCTGGATGTAACCCGGCAGTCATTTTATCCAACTCTGGATAACCTGTCGACAATCCAGTAATTGTATCGCCTTCTTTAGCTAACTTTTCAATATTTGTAAATGTACTTTTTAATACATCAGCGATAGCTTGAAAACCACTACTATTTCTTTTTTCAGATACGCTCATAATTTCACGTTCAGCATTATCTAAAAGCGTTGCAACATCATCATCTTGTGATAAACCCTTAGTTGCAATAGATGTCGCTGTCGCAATTAAGCGTCGAATCATTGATTTTTCTTCAACAATTTTAGCATAATACTGAACGTTCGCAGCCGTTGGTACAGAGCCAGCTAATTCAACAATATAGCTAACACCGCCAATATCATCCATTTGATTTTTAGAAGTTAAATTATCTTGAATCGTAACAATATCAATAGCTTCATCTTTATCATTCAGATCCACCATAGCCGCAAATATCAATTGATGGCGACGTTGATAGAAGTCTTCGGGCTCCAAGTATTCCATTGCCTCAACAAGAGCATCACTCTTTAAAAAGACAGCGCCCAAAACGGCTTGTTCCGCTTCAATATTCTGTGGTGGCGTTTGGTCTGTTAATAGTTCATTATTCATTTTATCGTGTTCTCCTTACTTCTAAAATCAAGAAAAAAGCTGGACAAAATCAAATTTTGCCAGCTTTTCAAATAAATACTACTTTAGTTATTAGCCGAAACATGAACACGAATCATTGCTGTTACATCAACATGTAACTTAACAGGTACATTCGTGAATCCTAAGGCACGAATTGGTTCTGGTAGTTCAACTTTACGTTTGTCGATTTTAATTCCGTATTGTTTTTCCATAGCTTGTACAATTTGCTTGCTAGGAATTGAGCCAAATAAACGGCCATCTTCGCCCGCTTTAGCTGTTAATTCAACAACTGTCTTATCATCTTCTAAAACGATTTTTTCATCTTTAGCTTCTTTTAAAATTTCTTCAGCTTTTTTTTCTTCAGCTTTTTGTTGTCCCTTTAAAGAACTCATTGCTGAATTTGTAGCTAATTTTGCTTTACCATTTTTAATTAAAAAATTTTGAGCATAGCCGCTTGGTACTTCTTTAATTTCTCCACGTTTACCTTTTCCGCGAACATCTTCTAAAAATATAACTTTCATAATCAACTACTCCTTAATTTCATCTTTTTTTGTCGTTAAAATATTAACTAATTGTTCTGCAGCTTCACTTACACTCACACCAGTTAACTGAGTCGCAGCATTTGATAAGTGACCGCCGCCGCCCATTTGTTCCATAACAACTTGAACATTAGTCGTCCCTGTACTTCTAGCAGAGATACTAACACGATTTTCTGATCGTTTTGTGACAACAAATGACGCTGATACACTTGAAATAGATAATAATGAATCTGCTGCCTGTGCTGCTGTAACTGGGTCATAAATCGTATCATCTTCACCCACACATAATGCTAAATCAGTATTAATGAACTCTACTTTATCAATTAAATGATTACGCTTCAAGTAACTATCAACATTTTCTTTCATAAAGTTTTGAACCATTGTTGAATCAGCCCCAACGGACCTTAAATAACTGGCTGCATCAAATGTTCGTGTACCCGTCCTTAATGAAAACGACTTCGTATCAATAATAATTCCCGTTAACATCGCAGTTGCTTCAATTTTATTAATTGGTTCACTATCTTTTGATTGATATTCAAACATTTCAGTAATCAGTTCACAGGTTGATGATGCATAAGGTTCAATATAAACTAACATTGGATTTTCAGGGAATTCTTCTCCACGACGATGATGATCAATAACCATCAGACGATTTTTAAGTTTTTCATACAATTCAGGACTACCAGAAATAGAGGGTTTAGAATGATCAACCATCACCAGTAAACTCTGTTCTGTTGCTTTTTCTACTGCTTCTTCAGGTGTAATAATATTATATTTGATATCAGGATATTGATCTAACTCTTCCATCAATCGTTGTACATCTGAATGAATAGCGGTTTGATCTAAAACAATCCAACATTTCATATTATTCATCAAAGCGATTCGTCTAATGCCCAAACAAGCTCCTACAGAGTCCATATCTGGGCTCTGATGTCCCATAACGAAGACTTGGTCCATTGGTTTCATTATTTCTTGTAACGCTTGAGAAATCATTCTAGCACGAACCCGAGTCCGTTTTTCCATCGGATTAGTTTTACCACCATAAAATCTTGCTTGCTCTTCAGGTGATTTAACGACAACTTGATCCCCACCTCGACCTAAAGCAAGATCTAAATTGCTTTGAGCTAATTTTGCAAGTGAATTCAAATCGCCATCGCCATAGGCAATTCCCATGCTCAATGTGAGCGGAAAGTTTTGTTTGGATGTCCGATCGCGAATTCGATCTAAAATTTTAAATTTTTCTTCTTCAATTTGTTGTAAAGAATGGGCATGAACTAAAATAAAAAATCGATCTGAATCCGTTCTTTTTAAATACATCCCATAACGACGCGCCCAATTAGATAACTCATTTGTGACAAAGTTACTTAAATTAGAAACATTCTTATCTGACATAGATTGCGTTACTTCATCATAATTATCTAAGAACACTTGACCGATAACAACGCGCTCTGCTTCAAATTCTTTTTCAATTGATGAATAACGCGTAATATCCATCAGGTAAGCAACATGAATATCATTTTGTATGATCATTTCAAAATCTTTTTCATGCCATGTTACTTTCACCAAGCCTTTAGTCTCAGCGTTATCTGTAATAATCGTCGATAACGATTCATCGACGCTCTCTATTTTCTTACCTAAAATATCATTTTTTTCAAAATAAGGTTGTAAGTATGGATTAACCCACTCAATCTCATTTTGTTCGTTAAAAATCAAAATACCAATTGGCATTTTGATAAGCGCTTCTTGTTCACTACGTTTAATACGATATGATAATTCCGATATATATTCATTAGTATTTGCCGTAATTTGGGACATAATATACATACTTGCGCTGGTAGCACCCAACGCAATAATTAACAATATAAGTCCTAAAAATAAATTAACTGTAAAAGACAGAACAACACTAAATAAAGACATAATTACGATAAAAATCGCAATCCATCTTAAGCGTTCATTCTTCAAAAAACTGGGAAGTTTCTCGTTTGAAAGGAACTTTTTCATAGTATCTCCTCATCTGTAAATCCTAGATGTTATCTATTTTATCACATTCCCCATTTACCTGCACAAATCTTGCTGATAGTACAAAAAAAGGGAAGACTATTTGCATAGTCTTCCCTAGATATTACTATTCTTCTGAAACGAATGGTAATAAGCCCATAATACGTGAGCGTTTAATTGCAATTGTTAAACTGCGTTGGTTTTTAGCGCTTGTTCCCGTAACACGACGAGGTAAAATCTTACCACGTTCTGAAATGAAACGTTTTAACAAGTCTGTATCTTTATAATCGATATAATCGATGTGGTTAGCTGCGATGAAGTCAACTTTACGTCGACGACGTGCGCCACCGCCACCACCTCTACGTTGTTGTTGTTGTGCCATGTGAGTTTCCTCCTCTAATTAGAATGGTAGGTCGTCATCAGAAATATCAATTTGTTGGCCATTATTTGCAAATGGATCAACTGTTGCTGAATCATTAGATTGCGTTGTGTTTGAATTATTATTCGAACTTGCGCCACCAAATGGGTTAGCATTGTTATTTGATGATGAACTTGATTGAGGAGCGCTGCTTTGATTATTAGCGTTACCTTGTTGTTGGCTTGATTGAGATTTTGATTCAAGCAACGAAAAGTTTTCTACGACAACTTCAGTAACATACACGCGAGTTCCTTGTTGATTATCATATGAACGCGTTTGAATTCGTCCATCGACACCAATTAAAGAACCTTTATGCGTAAAGTTAGCGAAGTTCTCGGCTGCTTTTCGCCAGATAACACAGTTAATAAAATCGGCTTCACGTTCGCCAGAAGCGTTCGTGAATTGTCGATTAACTGCAACTGTAAAAGTTGCAACTGCAGCACCACTAGCTGTGTAGCGTAAATCAGGGTCTCTTGTTAAACGTCCGACAAGTACTGTTCTATTAATCATAATGTATTGCTCCTCTCCGTTATTTTATTAAAATGAATTATTTTTCATCTCTGTTAATGATCATATGACGCAAGATTCCTTCATTAATCTTTGAAAGACGATCAAATTCGTTAATTGCGATATCGTCATCGGCTGTAGCATTAATGATATGGTAGATACCTTCATTATAACCGCTGATTTCGTATGCAAGACGACGTTTTGACCAGTCTTTTGAAGTAACGATTTCTGCACCATTACTTGTTAAAATACCATCGAAACGTTCGATCAAAGCTGCTTTAGCTGCTTCATCAAGATCGGTACGGATGATATAAGTAATTTCATATTTACTCATGACTGTTTACACCTCCTTATGGACTTTAGGTCCTTACCTCGTGGCAAGAACAAGGAAAGTTATCTATTTAATGCCATAGACACTTACGAACTAAAATTATATCACTGCCATTCACTTAAAGCAAGAAAATCCTAATTAACTACACACTTATTAAGTACGCCGTTAATTAGGATTTTATTTTATTTTTTTAATTTAGTTTATTCTAAGTCATTTGTTTCACTTTCAACGTCTGATACAACTGCATCTAAAATAGTAGTTGTTTCTTCAGGAGTAGCTTCAACTTTTGCCATTGTTGCAACTTTAGCATTCTCATCAATTCGAATTAAATGAACTCCTAAAGTAGCACGGCCCGTTTTTGACACGTTCTTCACATTAAAGCGAATCATAACACCTTGATCCGTAATTAACATGATATCTTCATCACCTTGAACGGTTGCTAACCCAGCAATTGGTCCATTCTTTTCAGAAATGTTAGCTGTCTTAATTCCTTTTCCACCACGGCCTTTAATTGCATAAGCCGAAGCGGGTGTTTGCTTACCGTATCCTTTTTCAGAAATGATAAATACGTGACTATCAGCAGCTAATAAATCAGCTCCTACAACGTAATCATCTTCTCTTAACCGAATACCACGAACACCAGAAGCAGAACGACCCATTGAACGAACATCATTTTCAGCAAATGATACTGCGTAACCTCGATGCGTTCCAATAATCATATTCTGCGTGCCATCTGTGATAGCAACGTTAATTAATTCATCTTCATCATGCAATTTAATCGCTTTTAAACCATTATTTCGTATGTTAGAAAATTCTGACACCGGTGTTCTCTTAACTGTTCCGTTAAGCGTCGTAAAGAAAAGATAACGTTCATCATTTTCTTGCTTGCTTACGTTGATAACAGCTTGGATTTTCTCACCAGAATTAACCCCTAAAAGATTAATGACAGGAATTCCTTTAGCTGTGCGTCCATATTCAGGAATTTCATACCCCTTCATACGGTACACTTTACCAGCATTCGTGAAGAATAGTAGGGTATCATGCGTTGATGTCGACACAAGATGTTCAATAAAGTCATCATCATGAACACCCATACCTTGAACGCCACGGCCACCACGGTTTTGTGCTTTGAATTCATCAGTTGCAAGACGTTTTACATAACCGTTATGCGTTAATGTAATCATAACTTCTTCTTCTTCAATCAAATCTTCATCTTCAAGATTCAATACTTCGCCAATTAATAATTCAGTACGACGTTCATCACCAAATTTAGCTTGTAAATCTAACAATTCTTGATAAATAATATCATGAATACGTGAGTCATGAGCCAAAATATCTTCAAAATCAGCGATTGATGCCATTAAATTTTGATATTCTTCTTCAATTTTTTCACGTTCTAAACCAGTTAAACGAACTAATCGCATATCTAAAATAGCTTGAGCTTGTTTATCTGATAAACCATAATTACCCATCAATTGATTTTTAGCAAGTTCACCCGTATTTGAGCTACGGATAATTCTAATAATTTCATCAATATGATCGAGTGCAATTCTTAAACCTTCAAGGATATGTGCGCGAGCACGTGCCTTTTTCAATTCAAATTGCGTACGACGACGGATAACTTTTTCTTGATGTTCAAGGTAATAAACAAGCATTTCCTTTAAACTTAGAACTTTTGGAATACCATTAACGATTGCTAGCATATTAAAACTGAAAGATGTTTGTAATAACGTTAATTTATAAAGGTTATTCAACACAACTGAAGCACTCATATCACGACGAATATCGATCACAATTCGTAATCCTTCACGATCAGACTCATCATTAATATCAGTGATACCTTCAATTTTTTTATCACGAGCTAAATCAGCAATACGTTCAATTAAACGTGCTTTATTAACCATGTAAGGAAGTTCATCAACGATAATACGTTCTTTACCATTCTTTTGTTCTTCAATTTCAACTTTTGAACGAATTGTTATTGTTCCCTTACCTGTTTCGTAAGCTTTACGAATACCAGATTTACCTAGAACAGTAGCCCCAGTTGGAAAATCAGGACCAGGGATAGCCTCCATCAAATCAGCCACAGTTGCATCAGGATTATCCATCAAAATATGTAATCCAGAAATAACTTCTGACAAATTATGTGGCGGAATATTCGTTGTCATACCAACGGCAATACCTGTTGCACCATTAACTAATAAGTTAGGAAAACGCGCAGGTAAAACAACTGGTTCATGTTCACTGCCATCGTAATTATCCATGAAATCAATGGTATCTTTATTGATATCACGCATCATTTCAACAGCTATTTTACTCATTCTAGCTTCAGTATAACGCATAGCAGCAGCGCCATCACCATCGACAGAACCAAAGTTACCATGCCCATCAACTAACATGTAACGGTAACTAAAGTCTTGGGCCATACGAACCATCGCTTCATAAATCGATGAATCACCATGAGGATGGTACTTACCCATAACATCCCCAACAATTCTAGCTGATTTTTTGTATGGTTTATCAGGCGTAATCCCTAATTCACTCATCCCGTATAAAATACGACGATGGACAGGTTTCAACCCATCTCGAACATCAGGAAGTGCACGAGCAACAATAACGCTCATAGCATAATCCAAGAATGATTTTTTCATTTCTCCGGAAAGATTAACATCTTTTATCCGGCTTGTAGCTGGTAATTCTTCTGCCAAAATTTTCAACCTCCTTTACGACTAAGTTTTTAAATATCTAAGTTTTCTACGTAAGTGGCATTTTTTTCAATAAATTCACGTCTAGGTTCTACACGATCACCCATTAACATATTAAAGACATCATTAGCTTCAATGGCATCGTCGACGTTAACACGTAATAAACGACGAGCATCTGGATCCATAGTTGTTTCCCACAATTGAGAAGCATCCATTTCTCCAAGACCTTTATATCGTTGAATAACGGGTTTTGGTGTTGGTGCCAATTGCCCTTGAATTTCTTCTAATTCTTCTTCAGTATCGACATAACGAATCATCTTACCTTGTCTAATTTGATATAAAGGTGGTTGCGCAATATACACGAATCCTGCTTCAACAAGTGGACGCATGTAACGATAGAACAGTGTTAATAATAACGTTCTAATATGGGCACCATCGACATCAGCATCAGTCATAATAATTAATTTATGATAATTAGCTTTTTCAACATTAAATTCGCCACCAAAACCTGTTCCCATAGCTGTAAATAATGAACGAATTTCTTCATTGGCTAAAATTTTATCTAAACTTGCTTTTTCAACATTCAAAATCTTACCACGAATCGGTAAGATAGCTTGTGTTAACCGTGAACGACCCTGTTTAGCTGAACCGCCGGCTGAATCACCTTCGACGATAAATAATTCACTAATTGCAGGATCTTTACTTGTATTATCAGCTAACTTACCGGGTAAGTTACTGATTTCAAGCCCACTTTTTTTACGTGTTACTTCACGAGCATGTTTAGCAGCTACTCGAGCTCTAGCAGCTAATAAGCCTTTTTCTACAATAATTTTAGCTTCTTTAGGATTTTCCATTAAAAACTTAGTAAAATGTTCAGAGAAAGTACGATCAGTAACCGTACGCGCATCTGAATTACCTAATTTTGTTTTTGTTTGACCTTCAAATTGAGGATCTGGATGTTTAATACTGACAACAGCCGTCAATCCTTCACGAACATCTTCACCAGAAAGATTAGCATCATTTTCTTTCATAAGATTATTTTTACGAGCGTAATCATTTATAACCCGGGTTAAGGCTGTCTTAAAACCAGATTCATGAGTACCACCCTCATAAGTATGAATATTATTTGTGAAAGTTAATAAATTACTATGATAATCATCTGTATATTGGAGGGCAACTTCAACAATAATCCCTTTTTGTTCACCTTCAACATAGATAGGTTCTGGGAAAATAACATCTTTATTTTTATTTAAGTATTCAACATAATGCTTAATACCACCGGCATAATGGAATTCTTGTAATCCGGGTCCACCATCACGTTTATCATCAATCGTAATTTTAAGGCCTTTATTCAAGAATGCTAATTCACGAATTCGCGTTGTTAATACTTTAATATCATAGACAGTTGTTTCCGTAAAAATATCAGAATCCGGTACAAAATGAACAATCGTTGCATGTTCATTTTCAGGTGCTTCACCTACAACTGACATCTCTGTTTTAACTTTACCGCGAGCAAAGTCCATACCGTAGACTTTACCTTCACGAATAACCTGAACATCTAGCTCAGTTGATAATGCATTAACAACTGAAGCACCAACTCCATGAAGTCCACCAGAAACTTTATAACCACCACCGCCAAATTTACCCCCAGCATGTAAAATTGTAAAAACGGTTTCAAGCGCTGGACGGCCTGTTTTTGCTTGGATATCAACAGGGATACCACGTCCATTATCACGAACTGTTATACTGTTGTCTTTTTCGACAACAACATTAATTTCATCGGCAAAACCAGCCAATGCTTCATCGATACCATTATCAATAATTTCCCAAACTAAGTGATGAAGACCTTGTGAAGCCGTTGTTCCAATATACATACCGGGACGTTTTCTAACAGCTTCAAGTCCTTCTAAAACTTGAATTTGGCTCGCATCATATTCTTTTGCTTTTTCTTCATGTAATTCTTCTGCTATTTCAGCTTGTTTCTCTTGATCAGTCAACTATATGTTCCTCCTCTTCGAGTAAGTTACCTTGATTAATATGAAAAATCTTAGGTTCATTAATTAACGATCTAGCAATACCACTTAAGTTTGGTGTTGTTAAAAATGTTTGAACCTTATTTTGAATCGTCTTCAAAAGATGTGTTTGACGCATATCATCCAATTCAGAAAGAACATCATCCAAAAGAAGGACTGGATATTCCCCAGTTTCCTCTTTCATTAACTCAATTTCGGCTAATTTGACTGATAATGCTGTTGTTCTTTGTTGTCCTTGAGATCCATATGTTTGAACGTTTTTGCCGTTAATTAAAAAACGCACATCATCACGATGTGGCCCAGCTAAGGTTGTCCCTTGAAATATTTCTTTTTTTATTGATTTTTTTAAATCATTTTGTAATTGCGTATACAACTGTTCAATCGTTTTTTCTGACGCGTTTTCCAAATGAGTGGCATACTCAAATGTTAACGTTTCAGCGGACTGTGTAATCTCTTCTTGTAATTGGTTAGCCCAGAATTCAAGTTGTTTAAGAAATATTAAGCGTTGATGTACAATTTCTGCGCCAAAAGCAGCTAATTGATCAGATAATACATCTAAAAAAACTAAATCTTGGTCTTTTTTATGCTGTAACTGTTTTAGATATTGATTACGCTGTTTCAAAATAGTTCGGTATTGACCTAAATTATATAAATAACGTGCATTAATTTGGCCAAATTCCATATCAACAAATCTTCTTCTTACTGATGGGGCACCCTTTACAAGGGCTAAATCCTCTGGTGCAAACAAAATCACATTGAACTGTCCAATGTACTGTGACAATTTGGCCTGTTCAAGATGATTAACTTTAGCTTTTTTACCTTTAGAATTAATTTGAATCTCGAGTGGCAATGACCCTACTTGCTTATTCACCCGACCTTGGATTATCGCAGCTGTCTTATCCCACTTAATCAACTCTTTATCATTATTCGTTCTATGACTTCGAGTCATTGATAACACATAAATTGCTTCCAATAAATTCGTTTTACCCTGAGCATTTTCACCAAGTAATATATTGATTGCTGGTGAAAATGAGATATTTAAATCTTCATAGTTACGATAATCCCTCAAGGTTAAATTTTCTAGATACATTGATAAGCCTACTTTTCGTCCATTGAATGCATCGTAATAATTGCAATACCTGGAACTTCAATAACATCGCCAGGGTATAATTTACGTCCACGTCGGTCTTCTAATTCACCATTTACAAGGACTTCATTTTCACGTAAAAACCATTTTGCTTCGCCACCAGAATTAATAATTGTTTCTGATTTCAAAACTTGTTGTAGCATCATGTAAGGTGTTTCTAAATAAATATCTGATTTCAATTGTCGTCAACCTCCATTTTCTTCCTTTTCTATTATACCTTTTTTTTCGCAAAATTACAATTTCACATCTCATTTTAAGCCGATTTAAGCGATTTAAGTTTTAATTAGTCTTTTTACTCTAAAATTACTTAAAAGGCTATATTTTTAATTAAATGACTACAATTCACTATTGCCTTATTTTTTTAGTCAAAATCAAACCATAAAATTCATTTCTCACTTTTAATATAATTTACCTAAAAAAATAGAGTAAAAACAGTTTTATTGGCTGCTTTTACTCTATTTTTATTAGTTATTCATACACGAACAATTAATTAGAATGTTCGAACTGGTGTAATTAATTGAATAAATTGCGTTGTATCTTCAGTTGGGACTAAGGTAAATGGTCGTAATGGTTGTGTAAACGCAACTTTAATTTCAGTTTGTCCAAATGATCTTAAAGCATCTTTCATATAGTCTGGATTAAATGAAATTTCAAGATCATTTCCTGATAAATTGCTAAATTCTAATGCTTCCTCAACATTACCAACATCAGGCGAGTTACTATAAATGACAACTTTTTGTTCTGCCGTATTAATCGCTAGTTTAACAACGTTATTACGGCTTTCATGTGATAGTAATGACGCACGTTCAATTGCTGATAATAATTTAGGCGCATTAAACTCAATGTCTGTAGCTGATTCTTTAGGAATTAGACGAGTTGTATCAGGATAATTTCCTTCTAATAAACGTGAATAAAATGAGGTATTTCCAAGAATAAAGAGTACTTGGTTTTCTGAAATACGCATTTCAATATCTGGATTAGAATCGTCAATCATTCGTGATAATTCTACTAAAGATTTACCAGGAATAATAACATCATATTTTGCATCGTTTGCGCCTTCCAATGTAATTTTACGTTGGCTCAAACGATGACTATCTGTTGCGACTGCTAAAAACTCACCATTTTCAATGACAAAGTGAACACCAGTTAAAATAGGGCGACTTTCTTGGTTAGAAACGGCAATAACAGTTTGGCTAATAATTTGTTTTAAGATTGATCCCGAAAAAATTAAATTATCATCAGTATCAATTTCTGGTAAGTGAGGATAGTTATTTGCATCTAACCCATTAATATTGAATGAGGCTGATCCAGAAGTAATCTCAGTTTGATAACCATCAGTCACTGTTAATGAAAAAGTATCTTGCGGTAATTTTTTAACAATTTCGCTAAAGAATCGTGCAGGTAGCACAATTTCACCAGTTGATTCAATTGTTAAGTTATTAGATTCATCTTCAACAGATAAAAAAGTTTCAATAGAAACATCTGCATCACTACCTGTTAAAAGTAAACCAGAAGCAGTTAAGACAACTTTGATACCCGTTAATATAGGAATTGTTGTTTTTGAAGAAATAGCTCTTTGAACATCTGTTAATTGTTTAATGAATGCTGATCGATTAATTGTAAATTCCATAGTAAATCCTCCGGTAAGTTTAGTTATTAATTAAGTAATAAAAGAATAGAAGCAGTAGTAGGGCCTGTTAATCATGTTAAGAAATACGTTGGGACCATGTAAATAAAAGAATTCACATGTGGATAACCTGTGAGTAAACAAGCCGCCTTATCCACAATTGCCCACAACTATTATTGGTTAAGTTCACTCTTAAGATCTGAAATTTGACGCTGAAGTTTGTCATCAGTTTCTAACATTACAGCAATTTTTTCGTGAGCATGAATAACCGTTGTATGATCCTTACCACCAAATTCAGATCCAATCTTAGGTAAGGAATTGTCGGTAAGTTCGCGACTTAAGTACATAGCAATTTGACGTGGCATAACAATTGCTTTAACACGTTTTTTTCCTTTTAAATCGCCCACAGTAACGTGGAAATATTTAGCAACCCGATCTTGAACAATAGCAATTGAAATTTCATTTGATTTATCTTTTAAACTTAAGTTTTTTAAGGCATCGGCGGCTAAACTCGTTGTTATTTCTGAGTTTGATAAGGTCGCGTACGCTTGTACTCTAACCAAAGCGCCTTCAAGTTCACGAATATTCGAATCGATTTGGCCAGCAATATAACTTAATGTATCATCTGGTATTTCAAGATTTTCAGCATCAGATTTATTTCTTAAAATAGCAATTCTAGTTTCTAAATCAGGAGGGGTTATATCAACTGAAAGACCCCATTTAAAGCGAGATATAAGACGTTTTTGTAATTTTGGTATTTCGTTTGGTAAACGATCAGATGATAAGACAATTTGTTTTTTATCATCATATAAAGAGTTAAATGTATGGAAAAATTCTTCTTGTGTTGATTCTTTATCGGCAAAAAATTGAATATCATCCACCAGTAAGAGATCAACACTACGATATTCTTTTCGGAAATCTTCGGGCGTATTATTTCGAAGTGAGTTAATGAAGCCGTTAGTAAATGCTTCACTTGTAACGTATTTTACTTTTGCATCAGGATTGTTTAGAAGCATTTGGTGACCAATTGCGTGCATTAAATGGGTTTTACCCAAACCAACACCACCATAGAAAAAGAGCGGGTTGTACAAGCGGCCAGGTTCTTCAGAAACAACCAAAGCAGCAGCGTGGGCCATCTGATTACCTTTTCCAGTAACGAAGGTACTAAAGGTATATCTATCGTTTAATTTGGCATCACGCATAAAGGTAGGGACATTATCGTTATTAGAGTTTGAACTATTTGATACTGCCATATTTGATTGGCCGCCCGCGGTTAATTCACCCTTTATTTTTAAAACGGGATTGATTTCTTCACCAGTTGATTCGTAAAGAAACGCAACAACTTTTGGTGCTAGATGTTGTATCCAGTAAGTTTTATGTAGCTGGGAGGGTAGCTCAATAATAAGGTCGTTATTAATAAATTGTTTTGGTTCAGCTGATGAAATCCAAGTTTCGTAACTAACAGGGTTGAGTTGCGTTTTGAAATAATCAGTCAGTGAGGACCATAAATTTTCGAGAGTAAGCACAAAAAGCCTCCTTGTTTAAATAAATCGTAACTACAGTTTAGCATTTTAAAGAAGGGTTTTCCACAGGTTTAAAAAAATGTGTAAAAAATAATAACAGGGTCATTAATAAGTTTTCCACAGGGGTGGGCATAAAAAGATAAACCAGTTTTGTTTGCCATGTTATCCACAAATGAGTGATTGAAATAAAGTATGTTATTAAAGGATTTTCATTAGTTATTAACAGTTTTTAGTTAAGGGTGTGTATAACTTATTAACAGGCTGTTTATTGTGAAAAAGTGTGTGTTCCGAGTTGTGGACGACAAGATGTGTTTCACAACTCATCCACAACTAAAAAATAAATAGCGAAAAAGTGTGGATAACTAAATTACATTGAATTCTAATAATTTTCTTTCATAGAAGAAAGAAGTATGGTATTATATTCCGGTAAGTGAAATTGACGTCACTGGTATCTTATTTTTATCAAGATACCGATTAGTTGAAACATTAAGTATTTAAGGAGGTGCCTAAATTATGAAAAGAACATACCAACCTAAAAAACGTCACCGTGAACGCGTGCATGGTTTCCGTAAACGCATGAGTACAAAAGGCGGCCGTAACGTCTTAGCACGTAGACGCCGTAAAGGTAGAAAAGTATTGTCTGCATAGACCACTGATTTCAGTGGTTTTTTTTATTACAAAGATACAGTATCTATTTAACTGGAGATATTACATGAGAAAATCATATCGCGTTAAAAAAGAAGCAGAGTTCCAAACAGTTTTTAAAAAAGGTCAATCTTGTGCGAACCGAAAGTATGTTATATATATGATGGAAAAACCAGAACAAGCTCATTTTAGAGTTGGAATTTCAGTTGGAAAACGTATTGGGAATGCTGTTGCTCGTAATTGGGTTAAACGCCGTATTCGTCAATCGTTGTTAGAATTGAAACCAGATCTTAAACAAGATTGCGATTTTTTGGTTATTGCTAGACCATCTGTTGCTTGGTTGTCGCAAGAGGAATCCAAGAAACAATTAACACATGTTTTAAAAATAGCTAAAATTTTAGACTAATAAAGTGAGCGAGGGTATTCTTGTGAAAAAGAAGAGTAAGCGATTTTTAGTCCTATTAAGTATGTTGGGGTTAATGTTAGTCCTAGCGGGATGTAGTACAACACCAATAACGGAAAATAGTACAGGAATTTGGGATGGCGGTATCATCCTCAGTTTCTCTAGGGCTATTATTTTCCTTTCAAAATTATTTGGTGGGAACTATGGTGTTGGTATTATCATCTTTACCATAATCATTAGGGTTATTTTATTACCATTAATGATTTATCAAACAAAAAGTATGCGTAAAACAGCTGAAGTTCAACCTCAATTGAAGGCACTTCAAGCTAAGCATTCTGGTAAAGATGCTGCAACTGTTCAAAAATTACGTGAAGAACAACAGAAATTATATGCAGAAGCAGGCATTAATCCTGTTGCTGGATGTTTACCATTATTAGTACAGATGCCGATTTTATTAGCTCTTTATCAAGCTATTTTGAGAACGAACGTTTTGAAGACGGGTGAATTTTTATGGTTACAGCTTGGTGATAAAGATCCGTACTTCATCTTACCAATTTTTGCTGCAATCTTAACTTACTTTGTTTCTAAGTTGGGTGTTATGTCCCAACCTGAAGCAAACTCAATGTCAACGATGATGGTTTATGGTACACCAATAATGATTCTTGTGACAGCTGTTAACTTACCATCAGCCTTGTCATTATATTGGGTTATTACCAATGCATTCTCAGTTGGACAAACATTGTTAATTAATAATCCATTTAAAATTACACGTGAACGTGAAGAAAAAGTACGTCTTGAAAAAGAAAAAGTACAGGCTATTAAAAAAGCGAAAAAGAAAGCTTATAAGGGCCGTAACAAAAAGTAATTTTTGAAAACCAAAGTCCATTTAGTGGCTTTGGTTTTTTATTTTGGATATAATTACATAAAAGGTTAACAAGAGGAGGATTAAAATTGAGAAAATTAACAAAATCTAATAATAGAATTATTGCTGGTGTTGTCGGTGGTATTGCTGAATTTTTTAACTGGGACCCAACATTAACAAGAATAGGGTACGTTCTTTTAAGTGTCCTGAGTGCAGCATTCCCTGGTATTATTGTTTACATCATATGTGCAATAGTCATGCCAAATGCATCATCAAACTATAGATAACTAAAAATGCGTAACCAGAATATATCTGGTTACGCATTTTTGTTTCACGTGAAACATTTTAGAAAGTTGCTGTATCTGGATCTTGAGCATGACCAACAACACCATCTAGAGAGTTGATTTCTGCCATGTCTTCATCAGATAATTCAAAATCAAATAAATGAGTATTTTCTTCAATTCTGTCAGCATGAACAGATTTGGGAAGTGGTAAGAATCCATTTTGTAATGACCAACGTAAGGTAACTTGTGCAACACTGCGACCAATACGATTAGCAATTTTAACCATTGTTGGTTCCGTAAAGATAGCACCAGTTCCTAATGGGCTATAAGCTTCTAATTGAATATTATGCTTGTGACAATAATCAATTGTCTCTTTGGGAGTATCACCAGGAGCTAATCTAATTTGATTAATCATTGGTGTAATTGTTTGTGTTTCTTCCAAAATTTTAAAATGACGAGGACGGAAGTTAGAAACACCAATGGCTTTAATTTTACCTTCATTATAAAGATCTTCAAATGCACGCCATGTTTCTTGAAGATGACTTTCCCAATTATCTTCACGATAAGCAGCAGGATTTGGCCAGTGAATCAAGAATAAATCAAGGTAATCAACACCTAAATCTTTTAATGTTCGTGCAAATGCTGTTTGTGTTTCATCGTACGTATGAGCTGTATTAGCTAATTTACT
Organism: Dellaglioa sp. CoH-57-MRSF-18; assembly: GCF_056781995.1. The sequence goes on along the minus strand of NZ_JBXAXX010000001.1, from coordinate 315,165 downwards.
TGTTAAAAAGATATCTTCACGAGCAACACCGCTTTCGGCAATACCTTCTCCAACACTACTTTCATTGTGGTACATTTCAGCAGTATCTAAATGTATGTAACCAGAAGCTAATGCTGATTTTACAGATGCTTTAGCAACATCACCACTTGGTGTTTGCCAAGTACCAAAACCAACAACAGGAATTTTGACACCATTTGCTAATTCATATGTGTCTGTTAATTTATTCATAGAATTAATCCTCCGAGTTTTTATATTTAGTATTTTCATTATAGGCTGAGTCCTATAGATTTTGTCAAATGAAAGAACTTTTCAAAAAAATCGTTCTGAAAAAGGGTATAGATAAGGGGTCAATTAGTGCTATAATATAACGATGATAATTATATTTGGAGGATGAACATGCCCATATTTACTGGAAAAAATGTTGATCAAGCTGTGAGTAACGGTTTGGCTGCATTAAAGCTTGAAAAAACACAGATTGAAATTAAAATAATCAATGAAGGTAAGTCTGGATTTTTATTTTTTGGCCGCAAAAAGGCAGAAGTTGAATTAATTGAAAAAAAAATAACAGAAAAACCAGTAAGCAAGAAAATTATTGATGAAAAAAAAGATAGTGTTACATCAAAGCCTCTAACAGCAGCAGAAAAAGCTGCTAGAAGTCAACTTAATGAAAAAGCAGTTCATGATGTTGGTTATTATTTGGCCGACATTACAGAATTAATGGGTATTGATACAGAAATTAATGTTCAATTTGAGCGCCGTCAGGTAACATATGATTTTAATACGAGTAAACAAGGATTATTAATTGGTAAACACGGTAAAAGTTTAAATGCTTTGCAATATTTAGCACAAGTTAATATGAATCAAAAAGCAGTTAGCAGAATGAATGTTATTCTAGATGTTGGTGGCTACCGTAAACGTCGCGAAGAAACGATTGAGCGCCTTGCAATTAAAGTGGCCAAGGATGTTATTAGAACGGGTGAGACGGTACAATTAGACCCGATGCCTGCTAACGAACGTAAGCAAATTCATTTTTATTTAGCACGAAATAACCGAATCAAAACAACATCGATTGGAACAGAACCTAAGCGCTCAGTAATTGTAGCGCCTAAAAATAAAAAATAGTCAGTAATAGAAGGGAGTCCCCACCCATGGCTTTAAAACATGATCCAGAAAAATTAGAAGATGAACTATGTTTTGCTATTTACACAGCACAAAAAGATTACAATAAATTTTATACAGAATCACTGAAGGAATTTAGCTTAACGTATCCGCAATATATTACGTTACTTTCATTGTGGGAAACGTCACCTGTTATGGTGAAGGAACTTGGTGCGAAGTTACATCTAGATAACGGAACATTAACACCACTTTTAAAACGTATGGAAAAGGATGATTGGATTCTTCGGACTAGAGATCCTGAGGATGAACGCCGTGTGAATGTCTCATTGACTGGAAAAGCTAAAAGAAGTAAACATAGAATTATGAAACAAATGTCGAATTGTTTTACTTCATTTGATATGACTGAAGAAGAATATCTTGGTTATGTTAATGAATTAAAAGTGATTACTAATAAATTAGAAAATCGCGGTATTCGTGGTTAGTGAATTAGAATCATCAAACAGACTTGTTGACAAATGTCGGTAAAAAAAGTATATTATTGGCATTGAACTTAATATTAGATAAAGTAGTGAAGGTGCTTTATCCACGTCCTTTTAGGGCGTGGAGTGGGCCCTTTTTTTGTTTGAAAAAATTTAAAGAATATGATTAATTAACTGCTAATAGAGCACTTGAAGGGAGTATTTAAAGATATGCCAGAATTAACAGAATTTGATACAATTGCCGCTATATCAACACCACCTGGTGAAGGTGCCATTTCAATTGTTCGATTAAGTGGTGAGGATGCCGTTCAAATTGCTAATAATGTATTTAAAGGGAAAAATTTAGGTAACGTTGATAGTCATACCATTAACTACGGACATATTTTAAATCCTAAAACGGATGAAGAAGTCGATGAGGTCATGGTCTCAGTTATGTTAGCACCTAAAACATTTACACGTGAAGATGTGATTGAAATTAACTGTCATGGTGGTATTGTACCAACGAATCAAATTTTACAATTATTATTAAGTAATGGGGCACGCTTAGCTGAACCTGGTGAATTTACAAAACGAGCATTCTTAAATGGTCGAATTGATTTATCTCAAGCTGAGGCTGTTATGGATTTAATTCGTGCTAAAACAGATCGCTCAATGAAAGTTGCACTAAATCAGTTAGATGGTAATTTAGCACGTCTAATCCGCAATTTACGTAAAGATATCGTAGATGTTTTGGCATTAGTTGAAGTTAATATTGATTATCCAGAATACGATGCTGGTGAAGAAATGACGACTAAATTATTGCTTGAAAAAGCACGTGATGTTAAGCAATATGTTCAAGAATTACTACAAACAGCGCAACAAGGTAAAGTATTACGTGAAGGATTAGCTACTGCCATAATTGGTCGACCTAATGTTGGTAAATCAAGTCTTTTGAATCACTTATTACATGAAGATAAAGCCATTGTAACTGATGTTGCTGGAACAACGCGTGATGTGATTGAAGAATACGTTAACGTTATGGGTGTACCTTTGAAATTGGTAGACACTGCCGGTATTCGTGATACAGAAGATAAGGTTGAAAAAATTGGGGTTGAACGTTCGAAAGAAGCGATTGTTCAAGCTGATTTAGTCATGCTTGTTTTGAATAGCAATGAACCTTTGTCTGCTGAAGATAAGCAGCTCATTAAATTAACACAGAATGATAAACGAATTGTTATCTTAAATAAAACAGATTTACCAGAAAATCTAGATCGTAAAGAATTAGAAAGTATGGTTGATCCAACGGAAATTATTTCTATTTCTGTCTTAAATCATGAAGGTGTGAAGCAACTTGAAGAAAAAATTGCTAACTTATTCTTTGGTGGAATTGAAAATAGCCAAACAACAGTTATGATTACTAATTCTCGTCATATTGGCTTGTTAAATCAAGCTGAGACTGCTTTAGATGATGTGATCACTGGGATTGCTTCCGGTATGCCAATCGATTTAGTTCAAATTGACATGACTAGAAGTTGGGAATTACTTGGTGAAATCACTGGTGATAGCTACAAAGATGAATTACTCACAGAATTATTTAGTCAATTCTGTTTAGGTAAATAATTGTTAGTAAATAGGAGAATATAAATGGACATTAAAACTTATGACGGCCCAGATTATGATGTAATTGTGGTTGGTGCTGGACATGCTGGTTCAGAAGCAGCACTCGCTGCTGCACGAATGGGTAATAAAACATTACTTATCACAATTAGTTTAGACATGGTTGCTTTTATGCCATGTAATCCTTCAATTGGTGGTCCAGCTAAAGGAATTGTTGTACGTGAAATTGATGCCTTAGGTGGCGAAATGGGTCGTAACATCGATAAAACTTATGTACAAATGCGTATGTTAAATACTGGTAAAGGTCCAGCTGTTAGAGCATTACGGGCACAAGCTGATAAACATCTTTATTCAAGTGAAATGAAACATACAATGGAAAAAGAAGAAAACCTAACGTTACGTCAAGGAACAGTCGATAGTTTAATTGTTGAAGATGGCGAATGTCATGGTGTTGTAACAAATACTGGGGCAAAATACCGTTCTAAAAGTGTTGTTTTAACAGTTGGAACGGCTGCTCGCGGTAAGATTATTATTGGCGAATTGAGTTATTCATCAGGTCCTAATAATTCACAACCTGCAATTAAATTATCTGAAAATCTTGAAGCTCTTGGATTTGATTTAGAACGTTTTAAAACTGGAACACCACCTCGTGTTGATGGGAATACAATTGATTACAGTGTGACTGATGAACAACCAGGGGATGTTGAACCTAACCACTTTAGTTTTGAAACACCTGATGAAGATTATATTGATGTTAAAAATCAATTATCTTGTTGGTTAACGTATACCAACTTGAAAACGCATGAGATTATTAATGCTAACCTTGATCGTGCACCTATGTTCTCAGGAATTATTAAAGGTGTGGGTCCACGTTACTGTCCATCTATTGAAGATAAAATTGTTCGTTTCTCTGATAAACCTCGTCATCAGCTCTTCTTAGAACCAGAAGGCCGTTCAACGGACGAATTTTACGTTCAGGGCCTTTCTACGTCAATGCCGGAAGAAGTCCAACAAGATATTATTCATTCAATTAAGGGCCTTGAAAACGCTGAATTAATGCGTCCGGGTTATGCGATTGAATATGATGTCGTGGCTCCTTATCAATTACGACCAACGCTTGAAACTAAATTAGTGAAGAATTTATATACCGCTGGTCAAACAAACGGGACTTCTGGATATGAAGAAGCTGCTGGACAAGGAATAATGGCAGGAATTAACGCTGGGTTACGTGCTTTAGGCCGCGAAGATTTTACGTTAAATCGAAGTGACGCTTATATCGGTGTTATGATTGATGATTTAGTAACAAAAGGGACAAACGAACCTTATCGTCTATTAACATCTCGTGCTGAATATCGCTTAATCTTACGTCATGATAACGCTGATTTACGTTTAACTGAAAAAGGATATGATATTGGTTTAATTTCTGAAAAGAGATTAGCTATTTTTAAAGCTAAAAAAGCTGAAATTGAAGCCGAAAAAGCTAGATTACAATCATTCCGTATTAAACCTACTGAAGATGTGAATGCATTCTTAGCAGAACATAATAGTGCCGCTTTGAAAGATGGCGTGTTGGCTAATGAATTTTTACGTCGCCCTGAGGTAACTTACGCAGACATTGAGAAGTTTATTCCAGGTCCTGACCATGAATTAGACCATAGAATTATTGAACAAGTAGAAATCCAATTTAAGTACGAAGGCTATATTAAAAAAGCACAAGAAAAAGTTGCGAAGTTAAAACGTATGGAAGCTAAAAAAATTCCAACAAATATTGATTACGATTCTATTGAAGGAATTGCGACGGAAGCGCGTCAAAAATTCATTAAGATTCAACCAGAAACATTAGCTCAAGCTAGTCGTATTAGTGGTGTGAATCCTGCTGATTTATCAATTCTTGCTGTTTATATTGAACAGGGTAAGATTGCTAAAGTTAATAATTAATAGTACAGAAATGCAGAAAAGGCACCAATCAAGTATACTTGATTGGTGCCTTTTTAACTTTTTATAATTAGGTTAAGCAATAAACTTAAAATCCAGCTGCAGAGATGATTGAAGCTATGTTGGCTGCTAAACTGACAGCAAATACTGACATAACAATCATGAAAACTAAAGCTAATAGAAGTTGTCCAATGACAACGCCGTAAAGTTTATCTATTTTAAGTGGATTTGTATCAATAATCATCGATAAAATGAAAGCAATACTCATGATAAGGGCCATTAAAGCATACATGAATACAGCAAGGCCTCTCATTCCAAGTAGCATGAAAAGCATACTAAGGACAGCTAATACAAGATTGATCATGAGGTAGTGTGTAAAGCGATTTGTAAATGAAAGTAAGGTATCACTCTTATCGCCTAAAACAACATTACGAACAAAAAATCCAATTAGTATGTAAAAGGCAAAAGCTAGTAGTGTTAAGAAAAATAATTTTGCGTAGACACTACTGTCAATTGTTGGCGCATAGGTACTTTGAGTGTTAAAGAGTCCTGAAAATAGACTTGAATTAACAGATTTAGCAACATTATCCATTATTAATTTTACAAAAATATCATTAAATATGGCGAATAAAATAATTGTCGTAAAGCCGAAATATTTATGACCATTTTCTAAAATTGTGGGATGTTTAATGGCATTTAAGAAATAAGACCAATAATTTGATGCGAATGTTTTAGCTTGTTCAATATTCTCATTTTGAGCTTTAGTATCTTGTTGTTGCGTGTATTGTTGTTGGAATTTTGTTGGTTCTTGTACGTTTTGTGATTGTGTTGCGGCCGTTTCTTGGGCTGGTTTAATGGAAAAGGCAAATCCACAGTTTGTACAAAATTTTACATTTTCTGGTTGTTGTGAACTACAGTTTGGGCATGTTTTCATGATTATTTCCTCCAAAGTTTAGTTGTCTTCAATTTTTTCACTAATTTTTTTAGCGGGTGTAATTGACTTGATTAAGAAGTCATCGTTATTAGAATAATTAACTTTAGCAGTATATCTAAATACTTGTGTTTTAGTTGAATAATTATCGTCACTATCAGTGAAATCGAACGTATAAGTAACATCATAAGCGACATCAAATTTATTTTTATCTGTCGGTGTTACTGATAATACTTTAGCGTCATAAGAGACACTACTGATTGCATCATCATCATGATAATTTTTAGCAATAGTCACCCATGCCTTGGCATCTGCATTGCTTGAGCCATTAACAAAGAAACTGCCTATTGAGCCATAACTATCATTTGAATCCTCATTAGAGTCATCACCATCGATAGTGTAGTCATCAATTTGGGTAAATAAATTGTCTATATAACTTTCTGCATCATCTAGAGTTAACATATTAGGAAAATTAATATTGAATAAATTGCTACTAGAACTATCTTGAAAGCCATTTTCATCTGTATTATTTAAAGTTACGTCGTTATCATCATCGCTACCTGAAATTTGGTATTCACTGGTAACGAGAGTGTTGTCTCCGACCTTTTCTTTAAGCTGCAATCGATTGTTTCCAGAAGAGGCAATAGGGCCAATTGTTGCAGAACCATCATCATCAGTTGTACCAACTTTTTTAGAATTAACATAGATATCAGCATTTGCGATACTTTTAATTCTAAAAGTAAGTGTACTTAAATCTAAATTGACGTTAGAAGTTGAACTAGTGAGCGTCTCAGTCGATTTATTATTTAGTTTAGTACCATCAATAGAGCCAGCTGCTTCTATTGTGTAGTTACCGGGAACTAGATTTGAGATTGTTTTACTGTAATTATCAGAGTCAGCTGTAGCAACTTTTTTATCATTCATCTTGATAACAGCCCCAGAGCTATTCGTTGATAAGTTAACGGAAACGGTTGAAAAGTCAGCCGTATATTTAGGGAATAATAACCAATGTTTACCATTTTCTTTTAAATGAAAATGTGTTGAAGTGCTTGCTCCATTGGTTAATTCGTTTTTAAAAGTTTTAAGAGAGTCTGTACTACCCCATGCATCTGATGCAGGTTTCATAGACTCATCAGTAATTTTTAATGCCGTATCCGATGTTGAAAAATAAGCTTCCATGTTTTTATCGGTTTTTAATGCATCTGTAATTCGTTCAATTTGATTTTCTTTTGAGTAATATTTTGTTCCAGCATAGTAGCCAACAACAATAATAAGAGCGATAATACCAATCAAAATTCTGATGAATTTTGTTTTACCTGAGATGGGTAATTTAGGATTTGCAGTTCGTGTTTGTGTAGGTGGCATTTGTTGTTGTGTTGGTTGAACCGGCGTAACAGGTTGCTGTGACGCAACTGAATTAACACGTAAATCAAAATTACAATTAGGACAGAAATTACCATCCTTAGGAACTTCACTTCCACAATTAGGACAGAATTTTTTTGTCGTACTCCCAGATAAATCATCTGAAGGCGCATAATAGATTTGTTCTTTTTTAATCATTGGATCTCCTTTTTAACTACCTTAATAATATGATTAACTTTGACTACTTAACTAAAAGTTACCAAATCTAGTGTATACATAGCGAGTTTTAGTTTATAAAATAATGGCTAACTCAATCGCATAAAATAGGATTTTAATCATTGGTACTTATGTATTTTTTTAGGTTGTTAGATGCAGAATTAGTAATACCCCCCGTGGCCTCCTTAGATTTAAATTACTAAATCAACGAATAAAGACAAACCTTAAACGAAACTTAAGTTATTTTATCAGCTTAAAAGGTTTTTGTATATATATATATATTAAAAAAAGATAAGCTATAATCTGTTTGATTGTTTTAAAAACCTTTACCATAAAGAGAACCTTTCTGATTAGGAGTTTAATATGCTTAAAAAAATAGGAATTTTAATTCGTGCTAAACGAAAATTATTGAATATGACCATTGAGCAACTGGCTGAAAAATCAAAATCTTCTGTTAGTTTAATTTCTTTGATAGAGCGAGGTAAGTTAGATAATATTAAAATAAAAAAATTATCAGATATTGCTGAAGCGCTGGATATGACGTTAGCTGACTTCTTTACTAATCAAAATTTAAAAGGTGTTGCAACGCTGGATTTGATTAATTATCTTGCTTCTTTACCCAAAGAAAAAAGAGAAGCGACAGCTGAATTATTGCTTAAAGTAATCCGTTTATAAATGATTATCATTAATGATTGACCATGCTATTTCTTCAATAGTGTGGTCAATTTTTTGTGCTTGATAGGCTGAGACTAAATCAATTTGTTTGGTAGGTAAATCTAAAGTTAAAATATCAAAATTGTGAAAATCAATCCTATGGTTACTAAAGTCATAAATTAAAAATTTTAAATCTTGTAATACCTTCAAATTATCGTGTATATCTATCCCATTCATAAATAAAATCTCCCTTACTAAAAAACTGTATAAAAAAAGCATTAGCTTTTATTAGCTAATGCTTAGATTACAACAAAAATAGTTAATTTATAAGACTGATATTAATAAAAATTAATTCTAACGATAGTACTGAGTTTTGTCAATATGACATAAATTAAAGGTTTATCCTTTTAAGTAGATTAATTAATTTAAGTAAGTATTGAAGTAATAATTATTTAAAAAGCTGTTGAAAAATAGACAGTAAAAGGAGCAACAAAATAACTATAAAATGACGATTTTTATGAAGCATTATGATAGCAATGAATTCACGCAAGAACGCATTAGGTAAAAAATACCATGGCGTTTTCCCGCCAATGCCTTGAGCATTTACACCAACCATTCGTGCAAATATTGCAGCACGAAAGATATGGTAGTTATTTGAACTGAATAAAATATGATCCCCTCTATGATCAAGATCAATTATTTTTTTTGAGAAACGCATATTTTCAAAAGTCGTTGTTGATTTGTCTTCTAGTAATGTAAATTCTTCTGGATAACCACTGTCGATGGCCCATTTTTGCATTGCCTGTGCTTCTGAAATAGACTCATCATTACCTTGCCCACCTGAAAAAATAATAATCGGGCGTTTACCGCCTAATAGTATTTGTTTGTCCGCAAAATTGGTAGCACGTTTGATTCTGTTGGCAAGTAGTTTACTAACTTTATAACCGTTGATTAAACCTGCACCTAGTACAATGATGTAGTCTTGATCATATTTTGGACGTCGTAAGCTATATAAAATACTAACAGACAAGAAATTTAAAAAAGCGAACATAAGATATAAGCCAGTCAACGAAGCAAAATTAAATGGTAATTGAAGATACCAAGGCCACGTACTGATTAAAGGTGTCACAAACCAGCGAATGATAAGAACAATAGCAAGTAGTAGTCCAAGCATGTTAGCTAATGAATAACTTTCACGTTTAAAGACTAGTCCAGTATTAATTAATAAAAATGGAATAGTTGCAATTGAAAGTAATATCAAACCTATAGCGCCAACAATGATAATAAAAACAGCGCTATTTTTCATAAAATTGATAGGGGAAGTAGCGAGTACACCTATTAAAGAAATGACAAATATATTGAACAGAAATCCATTAATTAATTGACGTGGTTCTTTGTGAAAGCTGATATACCAAATAGCTAACAATAAAATAGGTAGTAACAGTATTAGATAGTCCATATGAATTCCTCCGAAGTAATAGATAATAAACTAATTCTAGCATATTTTTGAATAAATAAGGTACTAATAAATTTATATTTAACCGTTTACATGGACGTTAACATATGATATATTATTCACATGAACAAAATATCATATGAATAATATATCATATAGAGGAGATGCTATAATGGTCACACTATTAGGTTCAACTGTACTCGCATTCATTTCAACAAATATCGATTATCTTTTAATTCTAATTATTATTTTTGCTAAGTATAAAAATAAACATGAAGAAAAATTAATATTTATAGGAGAGCTACTTGGTAGTGGGACGCTTATAGCAGTTAGTTTGATTGCTGCCTTTTGGTTAAAACTGATTCCTGAAGAATGGATCTTAGGATTTTTGGGACTTATTCCGATTATAATGGGTATAAAAATGTATTTTAGTGATGAAGATGAGGGTAATGAGGTCCGGGAGAAATTAGGAAAACCGGGTCAAGGCATAATTTTAAATGTAATTATGATTACTATTGCAACTTGTGGACCAGATAATCTTGCTATCTACGTCCCATTTTTCACGACATTATCTATTAGGGATGTACCTATTGTACTGATGCTATTTTTTATATTCTTATGTATCATTACATGGTTGAGTAAAATGATTACTAATTTACCTAAAATCCAAGAATTTTTTCAAAATTTTGGTAATTTAATCACTCTAATTGTTTATGTTTTCTTAGGTCTATATATATTATTAGAAAGTGGTACTATTCAGCACTTTATGTAGGAGGAAAATAATGCAACCGTACAATGAAATTCCAAAAAGTGAACTTGATGAATCAATTATGATAACTAAGCTATTGAATAATCGAATAAGATTACAATTAATCTATTTATTGGAACAACATGAATATAATGTAACTGAATTATCAAAGATACTTAATGTTGAACAAACAAACTTATCTCATCAATTAAGTTTATTAAAAACGCATCAAATAATTAGTCAGAGACGAGAAGGAAAGTTAATGTACTATCAAATTGACGATCCGCATATTATTGAAACTATGACAGCGCTGTTGCAACATGCAAAACACGTTGCAAATGGAAAACCTTATTAAATAGAAACGTAAGAAAAAGAGATTAACTTCAAATTGAAGTTAATCTCTTTTTTGATTTTTAAAATCTGTAGTGGTTACTATGGACCCTAACGGATTTGAACCGTCGACCTTCTACTTGCGGAGCAGACGCTCTCCCAACTGAGCTAAGGGCCCGAATAGCTTTATAATACACCAAATAGCCAAAATTAAAAGAAAAAGTTAGTTTTGCTTCTATGTATTTATGCCATTTTAAAATGTTTCACATGAAACATTTTAAAATGAGTAACGATTTTTAAAGATAAAAGGTTTCAAATATCACTTGTTAATAGTAGGGTAAAAAGCATTAAATACCAGTTTTTGATTAATGATGAATAAGCCGAAGAGTATAAGATTTTTGTTTTTAAATAGCAGACATAATCTTATGATGGCGTGATGTGAAGATATTTCCAAACATTAATAATTATTCGATTAATACTCTTTTAGAAGGAACAAATAATAAAATTCAGATTTCTAACGGACTTATTTCCAATCTTAGCAACTTTTATAGATTCCGAACCAGAATACTTTATATATTAAAATCCATAAAAAAAGGTCCCACTCACTTAGTGAGTGGGACCTTCATAATATTATTTATTAACAGTACCAGCAAATGAAGCAGGGTAATATGCTAATGCACCAATTTTAACATTTTGACCAGGTTCTGGAGCAGCGATATATTGGCCACCACCTAAGTAAATACCAACATGGTATGTAGAACCTTGAGCTCCCCAGAATAATAAATCTCCAGGTTGAGCAGCAGCAGTTGATTTCTTAGAAACATTTGATTCTTGTCCAATAGTATTACGGTTTAAGTTAATACCAACTTTTGCGAATACATATTGTGTGAATCCTGAACAATCAAAACCAGAAGGAGTTGATCCACCCCAAACATAAGGAGTACCTATGTATGCTTTAGCAACAGAGATAACTTTGCTTGCTGAGTAGCTTGCTGTTTGTGTTGTAGAGCTTGCAGCAGCAGTATTAGCTGTTGAAGTAGTATTAGAACTTGCAGCAGCAGTATTAGTTGTTGAAGTAGTATTAGAACTTGCAGCAGCAGTATTAGTTGTTGAAGTAGTATTAGAACTTGCAACAGCAGTGTTAGCTGTTGAAGCAGTATTAGAACTTGTAGCAGCCTTAGGTGTTGAAGTAGCATTAGAAGTTACAGCAGCTTTAGGTGTTGTTGTAGCTTTTGCAGGTGTAACAACTTTTTCAGCAGTTGTAGAAGCTACTTTAGCCATTGAACCTGTTAAGTTTAATGTTTGGCCAGGGTTAATCATTGAATTAGAAGATAAACCATTAGCATCACATAGTGCTGAGATAGTAATACCGTTTGATTGAGCGATTGACCATAATGAATCGCCGTTTTTAACAGTAACAGTCTTATTATTTGTAGTAGATGCTGCTTTAGGTGTAGCTGTTTCTACTTTAGGAGTTGCAGTAACTGATTTAGCAGCACTTACTTCTGCTTTAGGAGTTGTAGCAACTGGTTTAGCAGTACTTGTTTCTACTTTAACAGTTTTAGCTGGTGTTACTTTAGCGGGAGTAACAGTAGTACTTGCAGCTACCGCTTTTGAACCAGTTAATGTTAAATTTTGACCGGGTAAGATAAGTGCTGAGTTATCAGCAAATCCATTAGCCGAACGAAGTGCTGAGATTGAAATGCCATTTTCTTTAGCGATTGACCATAATGAATCACCATTTTTAACAGTAACGGATGTTTTATTTACTGAAGTATTAGTAGTAACGATAGTACTTGTTTTAGCTGAAGTACTTTTTTGTGTTGAGCTTGCTTTAGCGTTGCTATCCTTTTCAGGAATATTTAATGATTGACCACTTACAATAATATGAGAATTTGCGTCAATATTGTTTAAAGTTTCGATTGTTTTGATTGAAACGCCATACTTCTGAGAAAAAGCCCAAACAGTATCGTTTGTTTGAACTTTAACTGTTGCTGCATCAGCAGTTGCGTTAGATGCAAGAAGGAGGCCAGCGGTACCAACTGTACCGAGTAATAATGATTTAAGTGTGTTATTCAAGTTGAGTCACATCTACTTTCTTATTTTATTGGATTTATACTACAGTAACTATTGTAACCGGTTAGTGTTGCAATCAAATACAAAAACTATTACAACTTAGCATGATTTTGTAATATATACTAAGTAATGTTTATATATCAATGATAATGATGATTTATGTATTTAACTTATAATTTATTTAATTTAGTAAATCCCATGTGCAATAATGGTTTAGAACACTTTCAATATATTTTAAATTAAAATATATTGCCCCCCGATGTTACAAAGATATTACAGAAACCTTATGTTTCTATACTACTAGAACTAATTAAAACTATACCAGTCGTTTTACATGGTTGCAAATGAAATTTTAAGTTTTAATAGAAAGGGATTTCATTGTCTGGTATCATTTGAATTATTGGATATTGAAAGTCCTTAAATAGTTGGCGTATAATTAACTAAATAAGGGGATAAAAAATATAATGATTAGGTGGAAATATGAAAAGAATAGTTAAAGAAATAATGAGTTGGATTATACCGATTGCAATCGGTTTAATAATCGCGATGCTTTTAAAAACATTTGTTGTCACAATGGTACGTGTTGATGGGCCATCGATGCAACCTAACTTAGTTAATAATGAGCATGTTGCTGTTGTTAAAGTTATTGATATTAAGCGCTTTAGTACTGTTGTTTTTGATGCATACGGCGTAGATCCTGATGCAACTGAGGGTCAAGAGTATGTTAAACGTGTTATTGGAATGCCTGGTGATACAGTAGAATTTAAAAATGATCATGTCTATGTTAATGGTAAAGAAATTGAAGAACCTTATATTTCAACTTATCAAAAAACAGTAGGGACAAGGGTTCAGAACATAAATGCTAAAAACTGGACATTCAAGTCATTGGCTGTAGATAATCAATGGGCTAAAGATACTTCAGCTATCAGAGTACCTTCAGATAAATATTTTGTTCTAGGAGATCATCGTTCAGTATCTAATGATAGTCGTTACTGGGGGTTCGTTGATAAGTCGAAAATTCAAGGTGTTGTAAAAGTACCATTCTGGAATTTTAATAAGGCTGATCATAAATATATTTATTAATTGCATTAAAAATGCAGAAAAATAATTCGATTGAAGAGGAGATTTTATTATGACAAAAACACCAATTATTTTAGATTGTGATCCAGGACATGATGACGCATTAGCGTTAATGATGATTATTGCTTCACCAGAATTTGATTTACGTGCGGTGACAACATCCGCTGGAAATCAAACACCTGATAAAACATTTGATAACGCTTGTCGACTACTAACATTGATGGAACGGACAGATGTTCCAGTTGCTAGTGGAAATAAAAAACCTTTACTACAAGAATTAATGATTGCCGATGCCGTTCATGGAGATACTGGTGTTGATGGAACAGAGTTACCTAAATCTGAAATTCCAGCAACTAATTTAACAGCAATTGAGTTAATTGCAGAAACATTATCTAAAAGTGCTGAAAAAGTTACAATGGTTGTCACGGGCCCAATGACGAATATGGCACTATTTTTAGCTGTCTATCCTGAATTAAAAAATAAAATTGAAAAAATTGTCTTTATGGGTGGCTCAACGGATGTTGGAAATGTTAAACCTGGTTCAGAATTTAATATTGCCGTGGACCCAGAGTCAGCAAAAATGGTTTTAAATGACTCTATTCCAATGGTTATGGCTGGATTAAACTTAACTCATCAAGCACAAATTTTAGATTCTGAAATTGAAGAAATTGGTAAGATTAATAATAAAGTAGCGCAATCAGCCTACGGGTTATTGAAATTTTATGGTATTTACTATGGTCAAGAAAAATGGGGATTCGACGGTATTCCATTACATGACCCTTGTACAATTGCTTGGATGTTACATCCTGAATTATTCACAAGTGAAAAGTACCATGTTGATGTTGAGGTGAATGGTGATCTTACTAAAGGTGAGACAATCGTTGATAAATTTGATTTATTGGGATTAGAAAAAAATACAGAAGTCTTACTATCAATTGACCGTGCAAAATTTGTCGAATTATTAATTTCAAAACTTAAAAAATTTGATAAATTAGTAGGATAGAGAATCTTACAGTTGGCTTGTATTTCTGGCCTAAATACGTTAAAGTTAAACAGGACGTGAAACATCGTTTTGTTTCACAAATAACGGAGGGCCAGTCATATGAATCCAGAAGAATTTCGTCAAGCATTAGCTGAAAAAGACATTAATTTAACAGACAGACAAATGGCACAATTTGAAACA